>CAZBHA010000029.1:0-8654 GCA_964491675.1 uncultured archaeon | reverse complement strand
ATTATTTTTCAATAGATCAATTACTTCAGCAATTTGAATGATTATTGTTTGCAAGTCACTAGAAATTGATAAAACTAATGAACTTAAAGTAGGGGATGGAATTTTTGAATAATTATTTGTTAAAATTTCTTCTGCAAGAGTTAATTCTTTTAACATGTTTGCAATTTTTTCTCCAAATAGATTATTAATTTCTTGATAGGTCATTTTTTTTAAATATAATAAATCATGAATTATTGCAACAATTATTGCATTGTCGTCTAATTGTTTTTGTTGGATAATTTTTGCAACCCTTTTAGAATGTTCAAATTGTAAATTATTAAGTTTATTTTTTGCAAGTTTATATGCAATTTGAATTTTAGGATTAGTTGAACTTATTTGGCTCATATAAATAATTGTGCTGTTAAGTTTTTAATCGCTTAGGTATATATATTTAGTAAGGGGGTAATAAAGGATGCAGAGATTTAAAAATTTAGAATTAGTTCATTTTCCAGAAGTGGATGAAATAGATAAAGCGTTATTAGTTAAAAATTTTGAAAACTTTTTTGAAAAAGTTAGTGTTGAGGGTGAAAATTACTTAAAAGTTTCAGCAAAAGAATATTCAAAAGGGGGAATAAGAAAGCAACATGAATTAAAAGCTCAATTATTCTTAGATGGTCAAATGTTTTTTGCAAGTGATACTGGTTGGAAATTACTTGAAACTACTCAAAATGTTCTTAAAAAATTAGAAAAAGAAGCTATGAAAAAGTAGTTTTTGATTAAAAAAGCACTATTTTAATCTAATAGTGCTTTTCTTCAAATTATTACTTTTTCTTCTTCTTTGCAACTTTTTTCTTAGTAGCTTTTTTTACAATTTTCTTTTTAGTTGCTTTTTTACTAACAGCTTTCTTTTTTGGTGCTGATTTCTTAGCAGGTGCTTTTTTTACAACTGGTTTTTCTTTTTCAGCTTTTAGTTCTTTACGCATCTGTTCAATTAAATCTTTAACCGACATCTTTTTTTCAAAAACCATTTTTTTCGTCCTCCATTTTATTAATTGCCTCCAATTTGTTAATTAGTGGCTAAAACTTGCAAAAATCAACGTTTTATAGATATTTATACCTTTCGGTAGTTTTAGTTAAACCACTGTGCATTAAATTCACACAATTAGGTATATTATATTATTTTGTTAATTTAAGCTATTTTAATTAAAAAAAGTATATTTTAGTGGACACGCCAAAAATTGGATTTCTAGTTAAAATAATTGTTACACAATAAAAACTCCACTCCGTTACCCTTATAGCGCTCTTTGTTAAAATTACCGTTGCTGCATTCCTGCCCTGGCGGGGTTCGTTTTAAAAAAGGGCCTGTAAGGACAGAGCTTCGACGTCCTTATTGTGGCAAATATTATAACATCAAAACCTCATCTTTGGCTTCGACTCCAACATAAAGCGGGTTTTTGGTAACAAGCCACCGCTAACGGCCCAGTCTAGTCCAATATAATTATTATTCAAAAGCTTTTAAAATTGACTTTTAAATAATATTTTTGATAATATGTCTTGTTTTAAAATTTTAAAAAAATCAAGCGAATGTAATGCTAGGATTGGGGAACTTTCTACTGCACATGGAGTAGTAAAAACTCCTTTTTTTATGCCAGTTGCAACAAAGGGGGCAGTAAAATTTATTACTCATGATCAGATTAAAGAGATGGATTTTGAATGTTTTATTTCAAATGCGTTTATTAATTATTTAAATCCGGGTTTAGATTTAATAAATAAAGCAGGAGGATTACACAAATTTATTTCTTGGAATAAAAGTATATTTACTGATTCTGGAGGTTTTCAATTAATTTTAGATCACTTTGTAGAAGGAGTTTATTTTAAAAGTCCTTTTGATAAACATGTTGAATTAATTACTCCTGCAAAAGCAATATTGATTCAAAATTCTTTAGGCAGTGATGTTGCGATGTGTTTAGATCACCAACCAAAATTTGGAAAAACTCGTGCTGATTATTTAGATTCTACAATTAGAACAATAGAATGGGCAATGGAATGTAAAAAAGCACATTTAGAAAATTTTAATAAAACAACAAAAGATCAATTAATTTTTGGTATCACTCAAGGCGGAATCCATATTGATTTAAGAGTAAAATGTGCCTTGGCTTTAGAAGAAATTGGTTTTGATGGAATTGCAATTGGTGGATTTGGAATTGGCGAAGCCCAGCAAGATATGTGTAAAGTAATCTCTAAAACAAAAGAAGTTTTGCCTGAAAATAGGCCAGTTTATATTATGGGAATTGGTTCTCCTTTAGAATTAATTAATGCAGTAAAAGAGGGGGCAGATTGTTTTGATTCAGCATATCCTACTCGAATGGCTCGACATGGTTTAATTTTTACTAATTTTGGTCAAATAAAAATTGATAGATCAAAATACAAAGAAGATTTTTTTCCACTTGATAAAACTTGTGATTGTTTTGTTTGCAAAAATCATTCTCGTGCATATTTACATCACTTATATAAAACCCATGAACAAAATGCACATCTACTTTTAAGTTATCATAATATTTATTTTATGTCAAGTTTAATTAAAGAAATAAGACTTGCAATTAATGAAAATAGATTTTTAAATTTTAAAAAAGATTTTGAAAAGAATTATAAAAAATAGTTTTTAATAAAATTTTTTACCCATTCTTTTTTCTAAATATTTTTTAATATTTTCATATTTTATAGAATACATTGCAAAATTAACTTCTGCTTGATGAAGTGCCTCAAGAAATTCTTTTTTTGGTTTTTTTGAATTTCTTACAATTTGATTATAATGTTTCCACATTTCGTTAGAAAGATTCATTGCATGTTTATACATGCTAGCTTCAGCTTCAATTTCTATAATGTGTTTTTGTCCTAGTTTTTTTGCTAGTGCCATTTCTTTTCTAGCAATGCCTAGTTTTTTTGCCTCGTATTTCATTCTAGCTGTTGGTTTTTTAATTGTTAAATAACCTGGCGTTTGTTTTTTTGGTTGTTTAGTTTTTTGTTGGATTTTTTTTGTTGGTTTCATTTATTCACCTTCCAACTCTTTTTGAAAATATTCTTTTATTGATTTAGCTCTTGATTGGTTTTCACTATCTTCTTTTTTTAATTTTTTAAGTCTAAGAAGTAAACGAGGATCAACTTTTTTTTGCTTATTTTTTAAAAGATTAATAGTTCGTTCTACTCGTTTAATTTCAGATTGCATAAATTTATGTTGTAGACTAAGACCTTCAAGAACACGTGCAGTATTATGTATTGTTCTTTTTCCATTAATAGTTGAAGATTTAATTTCACTTAATTTTTTTAAATAATTTTCTCTTGCAGTTAAATATTTTTTTTTCAAAGAAACACTTTGTGAAATTGGTCTTTTCATAAATAAGTAATATTGTTTCTATTTTTAATATTTTGCAAAAAAGAAAATTGCTTTTATTAGCAACTTCTTTTTTGCTTAATTTTTATTTTTAAAGATCTTCTATTCCATTTTCTGTAATTCTATAAATTGCTTCCCCATCAGGCAGAGATGGTGAGTCAACTAATTTTGCTACTCTTTTGTCTTCCTTACTTTTTCTTAAATAAAGTCTAGTTTTTGTAGCATGCCCTACAACATTTCCTCCAACAGGTTCAGTTGGGTCTCCAAATAAAACATCAGGTCTACTCATTACTTGGTTTGTTACAAGAACTGTTACATTATACATTTCAGCAAGTTTTTGTAAAACTCTTAAGTGTTTATTTAGTTTTTGTTGTCTTTCAGATAATGTTCCTCTTCCAACATACTCCGCTCTAAATTGTGCCATTAAAGAATCAACTATAATAAGTCGAATATTTTTTTCCTTAATCATGTCTGCTGTTTTTTCTGCAAGTATCATTTGGTGATCTGCATTGTATGCGCGAGCAACATAAATATTTTTTAGCACGGTATCAACATCAAGTTCAAGTCTTTTTGCAATTTGTATTACTCTTTCAGGTCTAAAAGAATTTTCCGAATCAATATAAAGACAAGCTCCTTCTAGTCCTCCTCTTTCTTTTGGTAATTGTACAGTTACTGCTGTTTGAAAACACCATTGACTTTTCCCTGAAGCCATTTTTCCATATACTTCAGTTATTGATTGAGTCTCAAGTCCCCCTCCAATTAGTGCATCAAGTTCAGCACTTCCAGTAGTAATTCTTCCTACAAGTTTTCTTTTTTCTGCTAAAATGTCTGCACTTTCAAATCCCATATCAAGTGCGTCTCTTGCAGCTTTAATTGCCTTATCAGCAGTCCCATCTCCCAGTCCTGCAATTTCAGTTAATTCCATTGGACTAGCTACTGCGATTGCTTCTAGTGTTTTAAATCCTGCATCAAATAGTTTTTTTGCAGCAGTTTCTCCCACTCCTGGTAAATCATTAATTGTTTGTATTTTTTTAGCCATTTTTTTCACCTCTGTTATAAAAGCATTTTTTAGAAATTCATGTTTTTGGCAAAACATCCTCTTTTTGCTTCTATAATAAAATTAGATTGCGTTCTTTTTAAACTCTTTTTGGGTTTGATGCCGGTTAAAAAATGAGTATTTTTAAATGATTTGATAATTAATTAAATATGCAAAAGAAATTATTATTTTTAATTTTAACTATATTAGTGCTTAGCTTTGGGTGTATTTCTAGCCAAGGATCTGTCACAGAAGGTCCAATTCAACATACTGGCCCTAGACCAATAAATGAGAATTGTATTTCTTGGTTTGATGGTTGTAATTATTGTCATATTAGTGATGGAGAAACTATTTGCACAGAAGCTTTTTGTACTCCTGAAGAAATGTTTGAACCATTTTGTGAAGAATATAAAAATTAGTTTTTTTGAACTTCATATTATTATATTATATTCTTTTTTGTATTTATTTTTTGTATGGTTAGTGATCTTAATTTTTCTCGCCCTAATTGGGATGAATATTTTATGCTTGCTGCAATTATTGCGGCTTCTCGGGCATCTTGTGTAAAATTTAAATCGGGGGCTGTAATAGTAAAAAATAAAAGAATTATTTGTTCAGGTTATAATGGGGTAGCTCCAGGGGTTCCTTCTTGTTTTGATTTAGGATACTGTAGAAAAGAAAAAGCAGGAGTAGATTGGAGTAGTAAAGGAAGTGGACACTGCATGGCCACTCACGCTGAGGCAAATGCAATAATTCAAAATCATGAACAAGATTTAACAGGTGCTACAATGTATTGCCTTCATTTTCCATGTAATGAATGTGCAAAATTAATTGCGTCTAGTGGGATTAAAGAAGTTGTTTTCTTAAAAAATTATAGAGAGCAAGTTCCAAAATCTGAAGAAATTTTTGCTTTTTCTGGAGTAAAATTTAGAAAGTTAGAAATGGATTATGAAAAACAATTAAAATTAATTGAACATGTAATGAAAGCAACAAAAGAATAAATTTTCTAATTTTTTAGTTTTATTATTAAAATATTTTTTTTTAATTATTTATTTTTAAAAATATTTAAATTATTTTTTTGTTTTAACTATTTTCTAATATATTTTTTATAAGTAAATTCTTCAAATTCTTTTTTTTCTATTTCTTTCCAGTTGTTAAAATCAATTTCTGGAAAAAAGATATTCCCATCATAATTTTGTTTAACCCAAGAAATGTGTAGTACTTCAATTAAATTTTTTTTTAAAAATTCTTTATATATTTGTGCGCCCCCAATACAAAATATTTCTGTATTATATTTTTTTGCAATTTCTAAAGATTTTTCAATACTATTTGCAACTTCTGCTCCATTTGTTTCACATATGCTTCTACTTATTACAATATTATTTCGATTTGGAAGTGGTCTAAATTTAGTTGGAATACTCTCCCAAGTATTTTTTCCCATAATTACAGTTTGGTTTATTGTAATCTCTTTAAATAATTTCATATCATCGTTTATTTTCCAAATTAATTGTCCATTATTTCCAATTACTTTACAATTTGTCATTGCTACAATTAAATGAATCATTTTTTTTTACACCGCAATATCAAATTTTATTGACGAATAACTTTGATAATTTAAAATTTGAGTATCAGTGTAGGTCCAATCAAAAATACTTTTAAAATTATTAGTTTGTATTTGTGCTAATTTAAATTTTTCAGTATCTCGCATTAATTGTTCAATTGCACCATCAATATGGTTTTCATAAATATGGGTGTCTGCTAAAAATCCAACGAGTTTTCCTTCTTCTAAATTAGTTTCTTTTGCAATTAAATGTAATAATAATCCATAACTTGCGATATTAAATGGGAGGCCCAGCATTACATCCACACTTCTTTGGTTCCAAAGTAAATTTAGTTTTTTTCCGATTACTGTTATTTGAAAACTATAATGGCACGGCGGAAGTCCCATTTCTTTTATTTGCAGAGGATTCCAAGCAGAAACAATTAATCTTCTATCATTAGGATCAATTTTTATTTTTTCTATTAAATTTTTTAATTGATCAATTCCTTTGTTAGTATAATCACTATCAAAACTATTATACTCTGCATTAAAGTGTCTCCATTGAAATCCATAAATTGGGCCTAAATCTCGTTCTTGTAACATTTTTTCTTTTTCGTTTTGGGTGTGCCCATAATTTGCTTTTTTTGGTGTTGCCCATTCGTCCCAAATATGATTATTTCTTTCTTGTAACCAAAATTTATCAGTTATTCCTTTAATAAAAAATTCTAGTTCGCTAGCAACTAAACGAAAAGGGACTTTTTTTGTAGTAAGCAGTGGAAAGCCTTTTCTCATATCATGTTCAAAAATGCTTCCTGCAATTGCTTTAGTTTTTATTCCAGTTCGATTATCTTTGAGTTCTCCATTATCAAGAACATTTTTTACAATTCTTAAGTATTCTTTCATCTGGTTTCACCATTTAAATAATTATAAACAATTTGACTCCAACTTTCTAAATTATTATAATAATTTTTTATTTCATTTATGTCCATTAATTTTCCATCATTTAGTTCAATTTCATTTAATGTTACATTTTGGTTTTCTAGTTCTATTAAATAAACCATTGCCAAGTGCACTTCTCCAACAGGATTAGTATCATCATTAATATATCCAATTAATTTTGGTTCAGTTTTTCCAGCGTATTTTACTTCTTCTTCAAATTCTCTTTTTATTGAAGTTAAAATTAAATTATTATTTTTAGTTTTGTCAATTGGGTTAATATGCCCTCCAATCCCAATTGAATAATTATCATGCAATCTTTTTTCCCCTGCTTTATTAGTTCTTTTATAACAAAAATATTTATTTTCAAATTTTAAAATTAAATAAGGAATTATTTGTTTGTAAGTAGGATCTTCTTCCATTGCTTTTTCTTGACCTTCTCCATTAACTTTTCTAAATTTAAATTCTGCTTTATTTAAAATTTCTTTATTTATTTCAAACTCACTTGTTGATTTAAATCCCATAAACTTTTTTTCATCATTTTCTCCAAAAATTTCTTTTCTTTTTAAAACAAGAATTTTTTCATAATCCATTTTTTTCTTCTCCAATAAAATAAAATGATGTATCCTATTTTATTTGTTTGTAAAAAACTGTCCTAGTAGTTGTGTCTTTTTATTTTTTTTAAAAATATTATGTAGTGATTTGACGATTGTATTAAATAAATATAACACTTATTTTTGTTGGTGCTATTTTGGAAAAAGAAAATTTGAAAGGAAAATTAATTGTTTTAGAAGGTGGAGATAGTTCAGGAAAAAGTACTCAATTAAAATTATTGACTCAAAAATTAGAAAAAGAAGGTAGAGAAGTTTTAAATTGGCATTTCCCAAAACATGGAATATCTTTTGGAAAAGTAGTTGATGCTTATTTAATGGGCGAATATGGGAAAAAAGAAAATATTCCTGCAGAATTTATTTCCTTACTTTTTTTAACAGATTTTTACGAATCAAAATGGAGATTAGAAAAAGCTTTGGCAGAAGGCAAAGTAATTCTTCTTTCACGTTACTTTTCTTCAACACTAACTTACCAAGTGGCATTATCTAGCGAAGATCAAAAAGAAAGTATGTGGGGTTGGATAAATACTGTATCTTTGCGTCTGCCTCAACCAGACTTAACACTTGTGTTATATGTTCCAGTTGAATTTTCAATGAAATTACTTGATAATACTGAAAATGCTGAAGAATATAAAAATGGAAAAAAAAGAGATCAACATGAAGATGATATTAATTTTCAAAAAAATTATATGCGCGAATATGATAGGTGTATTGAAAAATTAAATTGGACAAAACTAGATTGTGTAGAAAATAATTCTTTACTTTCAATAAAAAAAATTCATGAAAAGATTTATGAAAAAGTAAAAGAAGTTTTAGAAAAATAATCAAAAATTGATTCTTATGTCAACAAAAGATTTTATGCAAAAATTAAGTGAAAAAGATAAAGAAATATTTGACACTATTAAACACGAATTGCAAAGAGAAGAAGAGGGTCTAGAAATGATTCCTAGTGAAAATAATATTTCCTTAGCAGTAATGCAAGCAATGGGCAGTATTTTTAATAATAAATATTCAGAAGGATACTCTCACAAAAGATATTATGGTGGGCAAAAATTTGTTGACCAAATGGAAGATATTGCAGTTGATAGATTAAAAAGATTATTCAAAGTCCCTCATGCAAATATCCAGCCTTATTCAGGCTCGCCTGCAAATTTAGCAGTTTAT
>CAZBHA010000028.1:0-8675 GCA_964491675.1 uncultured archaeon | reverse complement strand
TTCATGGGTGAAGGCACTAAAAGAACAAGAGGGAAGGATGCTCAAAGAATGAATATTTTAATTGCAAGAGCAGTTGCTCAAGCAGTGAAAACAACTCTTGGTCCTAAAGGAATGGACAAAATGATTGTTGATGATTTAGGGGACGTTACTATCTCAAATGATGGTGCAACTATTTTATCAGAAATGGCTATTGAACACCCTGTTGGAAAAATGATGGTTGATGTTGCAAAAACTCAAGATGAAGAAGTTGGAGATGGAACAACTACTGCAGTAGTTTTAGCAGGAACTTTTTTAGAAAAAGCTGAAAAATTATTAGATGATTCAATTCATTCAAGTGTTATAATAAATGGTTATAGAATTGCTGCACAAAAAGCTAAACAATATTATTTGGATGCTTCTGATCCAGTTGATTTTAAAGATAAAAAAATATTAAGAATTTTAGCACTTACTTCGATGACTGGAAAAGCTGCAGAAAATGCAAGTGAACTTTCTGATATTGTAGTTGATGCAATACAAAATGTTGCTGATGAAGATGATAAAAAAATTATCATTAATAAAGATAATATAAAACTTGAAAAGAAAACAGGCGGATCATTAAAAGACACTCAATTAATTAGTGGAATAGTAATTGATAAAGAAATAGTTCACACTGGTATGCCAAGACACTTGGAAAATACAAAAATTGCTTTACTTGATGTGGCACTTGAAATAAAAGAACCAGAAAATGATACTAAAATACAAATTTCAACTCCTGATGAACTTCAAGCATTTATTGATCAAGAAGAAATGCAATTAAAAAACATGGTAAATCTGATTGTTTCTTCTGGAGCAAGTGTAGTATTCACTCAAAAAGGAATTGATGATTTAGCACAACACTATTTAGCAAAAGCAGGAATTATAGCAGTAAGAAGAATAAAAAAATCTGATATGGATGCGCTAGCTCGTGCAACAAGTGCAAAAGTTGTAACTTCAATAAAAGAATTAACTAAAGATGATTTAGGAAAAGCTGGAAAAGTTTATGAAAAAAAAGTTGCAGGAGATGCAATGGTATTTGTTGAAGGATGTAAAAATCCAAAATCAGTTTCTATTTTAATTAGAGGTGGGACTGAACACATAGTTGATGAAGCAGAAAGAGCTTTAGTTGACGCAATTGGTTCAGTAAGTTCAGCAATAAAAGTAGGAAAAGTTTTAGTTGGTGCGGGAAGTTGTGAAATGCAAGTGAGCATGAGACTAAGAGATTATGCAAAAACTATTGGCGGAAGAGAACAACTTGCAATAGAAGCATTTGCTGAAAGTTTAGAAATAATTCCTAGAACCTTAGCAGAAACTGCTGGAATGGATCCAATAGATGCATTAGTAGATTTACGAAGTAAACACTCAAAAAAAGATGGGAAATACTTTGGAGTAAATGTACATAAAGGAAAAATTGAAGATATGAAAAAATCAGATGTTTTAGAACCACTTTCAGTAAAAACACAAGCTATTGATTCAGCAAGTGAAGTTAGTGAAATGATTTTAAGAATAGATGATATAATTTTAGGCTCAAGTAAAGCTCGTGGCCCTCCACAAGGAATGGATATGGGCGGAATGGGCGGAATGATGTAAAAATCATTTCTAAATATTACTAATTGGGGTGCATCAATTGCATTCCAATTTTATTTTTTTTAATATATTTTTTTAAATTTATTTTTATTTTTTTGATAAATTTGTTTTTATTTTTTAGAGTTTTATTTTTATTTTTTAGGATTTTGTTTTTATTTTTGACAACTCTATTTTTATTTACTACTGTTCTTTTTTATTTTATGTCAAAAGTTTTTATTATTTCAGGACACAGTGGTAGTGGAAAAACTACTATTGCATATGCTTTATTAAAAAAAATGTCTAATTTAAAAAAAGTAGTGACTTGTACAACTAGAAGTCCTAGGGTTGGGGAAGAAAATGGAAAAGATTATCATTTTTTAACTAAAAGTGAGTTTGAAGAAAATATAAAAAATAATTTAATGGCAGAAAATGAGCAATATTCTGGAAATTATTATGGTTCAAGAAAAGAAGATGTTAACAAACTTTTGTCTTCTGGAAATAATGTATTATTTATTGTCGAAACAAAAGGTGCATTAAATCTAAAAAAAGTTTTTAATGATGCAATTTTAATTTTTATAAAAGCCCCTTCAGTAGAAGAATTAGAAAAAAGATTAATTAATAGGGGAGATAAAATAGAAGATGTAAAAAAAAGAATTGATGAAGTAAATGACGAAATTGGAAGGGAAAAAGAATTCGATTATATAATTGTAAATGATATTTTAGAAAATGCAATTAAAGAAGTAGAAGAAATAATTTTAAAAAATTCTAATTAATTTTTTTATTTATTTTTTTTATTTATATAATTTTTTTATTTTTTTAAATTTTTTTTTATTTTTGTTTTATAATGGATTTATTTAAGAAAATAAAAATTAGTAATATTTATATAGATTAAATTAGTAATTATATTGGTGTTGAGTTAAAATGGATTCTTTAATTAATTTAGGTGTATTTGAACAAATTTGGGCATCTTTTTTATTGATTTTACCAAATTTACTTGTTGCAATTCTTTTTGTAATAATAGGGTATGTTATTGGAGTATTTGCAAAACTAGCAATTACAAAAATTTTTAGTAAAATTGGACTTGATGATTGGTTTGAAGAACAAAATTTACTTGCTGCAATTGGAAACAAAAACTTTAGTGAAATAGCTGGAACTATAGCAAAATGGTATTTATTTTTTGTATTTTTAAAACAAGCAATTGAAATAGTTAATTTAATAACTTTGAATGAAGTTTTAGGTTTTTGGATACAATATGCTTTGTTAATAATAGTAGCAATTGGAGTAGTAATTAGTGGATTAATAATTGCAAGATTTGTAAGAAATGCAGTTGAAACCTCATCTCATTCAATGAAAAGAATTTTTGGTTTATCTTTAGAATTATTAATCGCATATATTGCTTTTGTAATGGGAATAAGTATTGTTGGACTACCAACATTTTTACTTGAAAGTGCATTTATTATAGCATTTTTTGGAATAACTTTTGCAGTATCCTTAATGATTGGTTTAGGATTTGGTTTAGCTCTAAAAGACGAAGCAAAAGATGTTATTAAAGAACTTAAAAAATCAAATAAAAAGTAATTTAATTAAAACCGATTTTATTATAAGTTACTCTAAAAATGAACACTTTAAAACCTTTCACTTATTGAATTTTATAGTGTTTAACTTAATTTAGTTAAGTGTTTAAAACTACTAAAAGTAGTTTTTTTTAGTTGGACGTGTAGCTCAGCCTGGTGGAGCATTAGTCTTATACACTAGAGGTCAGCGGTTCAAATCCGCTCACGTCCATGCCCTGTTTCGCCATGGCGAGACGAAGCAGTATCTTCGCTTAATCGCTCGATACAGCAAAGACCTGCACTAGCACTTTTTTGCTTTTGTTAAAGCAAAAACCTGCACTAAAAAATTTGAAAAAGAATAAAAAAAATATTAAAAAAATAATTAAAATTTATTTTTAATAAAATTGATATTTATGTCAAGAGTTGAAATAGAAAATCAAATAACCAGTTTTTGGGAAAAAAATAAAACTTTTCAAAGATCTGTTGAAGAAAGACCAAAAGATAAACAATATGTTTTTTATGACGGGCCTCCTTTTGCAACTGGTCTTCCTCATCATGGTCACATTTTAGGTTTAGTGAGTAAAGATTTATTTCCTAGATATTATACAATGAAAGGGTATAGAGTGGATAGAAGATGGGGTTGGGATTGTCACGGACTTCCAATAGAAAATATTGTTGAAAAAGATTTAGGTATAAAAAATAAAAAACAAATTGAAGAAATGGGGATAGATAAATTTAATGAAACTGCCCGATCAAAAGTTTTACATTTTGCTAATGAATGGAAAAAAACAGTTAACAGATTAGGTAAGTGGATTGAATTTGATGATTCTTATAAAACAATGGATCAAACTTATATGGAGTCAGTTTGGAAAATTTTTAAAGATTTATATGAAAAAGGATTTATTTTCGAAGGAAAAAAAGTTTTAATGTATTGTCCGCGTTGTGAAACTCCACTAGCTAATTCAGAAATACAAATGGATAATTCATATAAAGATGTTACTGAAAAAACAGCTACTGTTGCTTTTAAAATAAAAAATAAAGAAGATGAATTTTTACTTGCTTGGACTACTACACCTTGGACTTTAATTGGAAATGTTGCATTAGCAATTAATCCAAAATTAGAATATGTTATGGTTGATGTTTTTGGAAAAAAATTTATTTTAGCAAAAGAATTACTTGAAAAGAATTTTCAACATTTTGAAATTATTAAAACAATAAAAGGTAAAGAGTTACTTGGTATTGAATATGAACCATTATATAATTTAGAAACAAATGGAAAAAAAGGTCACTATGTTATTGATGGTGGGGATGAAGTTACAAGCGAAGATGGAACTGGTTTAGTTCATATGGCGATTTATGGTGAATTCGATTATAAAATGATAAGAAAATATGATTTGCCTTTAATTCAACATGTTGGACAAAATGGGTTACTTATAGAAGGTCCAAAAGAATGGATTGGATTGTGGTTTAAAAAAGTTGATGCTCAAGTTTTAGAAGATTTATATTCTAAGGGACTTTTAGTTGATTCAAAAAGTTACACACACAGTTATCCTTTTTGTTATAGGTGCGAAACTCCATTGATTTATAATGCAGTTAATTCTTGGTTTGTTGATATAACAAAAGCAAAAGAAAAATTAATTGAAAAATCTGTTGAAATAAATTGGCATCCTGAAAATGTTAAAGCTAGATTTGATAATATACTAGAAACTGCTCCGGATTGGAGTATTTCAAGAAACAGATTTTGGGCTACAGCAATACCTGTGTGGAAAAGTGAGAGTGGAGAAATAAAAGTAATTGGTTCAATTGAAGAATTAAAAAAAGAAGCAATGGAAGAAGTGGCTGATACTGTTGATCTTCACAAACATGTAGTTGATAATATTCATTTAAAAAGTTCTACTGGAGAAATAATGACAAGAATTCCAGAAGTTTTAGATTGTTGGTTTGAAAGTGGATCAATGCCATATGCTGCAAAACATTTTCCTTTTGAAAACCAAGATTGGATGAAAGATAATTTTCCGGCAGATTTTATTTCTGAGTATATTGCACAAGTTCGTGCTTGGTTTTATTATATGCATGTAATTGGTGTGCTTTATTTAGGAAAATCTCCATTCAAACATTGTGTTGTTAGTGGAAATATTTTATCAAGTGATGGAAGTAAAATGTCAAAATCAAAAAACAATTACACTGACCCAAATAAATTGTTAGATCAATTTGGGGCGGATGCTATGCGATTTTATTTAATGTCAACACCAGTAATGCGTGCACAAGACTTAAATTTTTCAGATGATGGGGTTAAAGAAGTAAATAGAAAACTTTTAACATTGCTTGTAAATATTAACAAATTTTATGGTTTGTTTTCAAATGAAAATCAAATATTAAATAATTCTAGCTCTGATAATATTCTTGATAAATGGATAATAAGTAAAACAAATAAATTGATTAAAAATTCTACACAAAATTTAGATGATTATAATACTGTGAAAGTTTGTTCTGAATTAATTGATTTTGTTGAAGATTTGTCAACTTGGTATGTTAGAAGAAGTAGGGACAGATTTAGAGACAAAGATAAAAATGCAATAGAAACACTTGCTTTTGTTTTGGATAATGTTTCAAAAATAAGTGCCCCCCTAACTCCATTTATTTCTGAAGAAATATATCAAACATTAAGAGGATTAAATTTTGAAAAAAATAATTCTATACATTTAGAAAAATGGCCAGATTTTAGTGAAGAAAAAATAAACGAAAATTTAGAAGTTGAAATGAAGTTAGCTAGAGAAGTAGTAAGTGTTGCACTTGAAAGAAGAGCTAGTGAAAAAATACAAGTAAAACAACCCCTTCAAAAAGTAACAATAATTGGGCCTAAATTAAATGAAGAGTTATTTGATATAATTAAAGATGAATTAAATGTTAAAGAAGTTGAAAATAAAATTAATCAAAAAGAAGAAATTGAAATAATTTTGGATACTAATATTACTCAAGAATTAAAATTAGAAGGGGTTTCAAGAGAAATAATTAGAAAAATAAATGATCTTAGAAAAAAACAAGGATTAACAATTCAAAATAAAATCGAAATAAAAATTAAAACTGATTCAAAATTAATAAATGGTGCTATTACAAAATTTGAAAAAGAAATTAATTCTTCAGTACAAGCAGTAAAAATTTCTTTAGAAGAAAATGATGGTAAAGAAATAATTGTTGATGATGAAAAATTAATTATAAGTATAAAAACAATTTAATTAAATTATAATTTTTTTTGCATTATTAAATCTTTAATTTTGGCATTATTTATTTTAGTGTAACTCCACCTTATTTTTTTATATCCTTGACTTTTATAAAAAGGTATTGCATTTATTGAACAATGCATTTTACTTTTTTTAACACCTAATTTTTTTAATTTTTCTTCTCCTTTTTTTAATAATTTTTTTCCAATTCCTTGTCTTTGAAACTTATGGTGGGTATAAAGTGCACGAATTATTTTTTCTTCTTTGTCAATTAGAATAAATCCAACAATTTTATTTTTTAAAACTGCGACAAAATAAATTCTGTTTTTGTTATTTTTAAGTCTTTTTTTTAATTTAGAAGTTTTTATGTTTTTAGTCCAAGCATCAATTATTTTTTTAGGATAATCTTTGGAGTTTATTTTTTTAATAGTATTTTTGTGAAATTTTACAATTTCGCTAGCATCTTCTACTTTAGCTTTTCTAATTTTCATTAGGTATAATTAGTTAATTTGTAATTAATAATTTTTTTGTTTTAGTTTAAAATTAGAATATTGCTTTTGCAACTAAAATCAAAATTATTAATACTAAAACAATACCAACAACAAAATATGGACTTAATTTTGGACTTTTGCTTTCTGCATCAAAAAATCTAGTAATTCCAATTGCTGAACTAGGCCCTCCGCCAGCACTTGGTTTGTTTTTAATAAATTTAACCATTTTTTTTAACCACCACTATTAAATATCTTAAAGAGAATATTTATATATATTAGTTCAATTAAGAAATTTTTAAAAATTAGTGTTTTGTGATAAAATGGATTCAAAAGAAATGGCTGATAAGGGAATTAAATTATTTGGAGTAATAATTTTACTTTTAGTAATACTTTTTGCAGTAACTTATTTGGGTGCAATAAAATGTTCAAGTATTCCTTTTTGGTGTGATGTGTATGAATCAGTAATAGGTTCTCCAAGAGTATTAATTGTTTATGGTAATGAAGGATTAGGTAATCCTGATGAGTTAAGATTAATTTTGCAAGATCCTAATTTAGTTGGAGTTAATGCTGTTGATATTGCGCATATTGATACAGTGTCTTTAGGAAATTTAAAAAATTATAGATTAGTTATTGTAGAAAAAGCTAGGGAACTTTCAATGGATCAACTTCAAACTTTTATGGATTATGTAAATAAACCAGAGATTGCAGGGCGATTGGTTTGGGTTGGAGATGCAGGAGTAGTTCGTTCTCAAACTGAATTAAGTGGATTAAAAGATGTTAATGGTTCTAAAGAATTACTTGATAATGCTTGGGCTAGGGCTGTAGATAATGATACTTCTTTTTCACTTTTAAATTTTGATGAATTTTTAGGATTAAGATATGTTGGAAATTATTGCGAGCTATCTACTTGTGCAGATGAATTTGCAGTTGGAATTTTAAAATCAGAATTAACCGGAAAGCATCCTTTAATTTATGGTACTTCCCCAGCACTTGAATTTAGAATTAAAAAAGAAAGAGATTTTGGAGTTGTAAGACAATTTCCAAATGCACAAAATAGTAATATAATTTTAACACTTGATCAAGGTTCTGTTAAAGTTGTTGAGGGGCAAGAATTACAAAGACACTTGCCAATGATAGTAACTTCTGGACTGGGTGAGAGGGTTGCATATTATTCTTATCCTTTAGAATATTTTGTGAAAGATAATAATTATACTTTATATGTAAAAAATATGTACTATGGGATGCTTGGGAAATAGCCTCCAGAAACATTTATTAATGCAAAATGCATTAGTTTTTCTAGTTGTTTTACAGTAAGTATTAAAAATACTGAAAGACAATAATATATTAACAAATTAATTGAAAGGAGTGAAATATAATGTATGATGATGCAGGAGGAGATGCTGGTGCTGCCCCAATGGGTGTTCCTGGTTTCTCAAGATTCAATCTAGAAGGTTTAATTCCATTAGTACTTTTACTTATTATTGGAATTGCTTCGTTAAATTATTTTGGAGTAGTTGATATTCCATATCTACCAAAGGGTAGTCAAAATATGCAGGTTCTTTTTATTGGTCAGCCTTCTTTAGGTGAGAAAGTTGTTCTTGATAATTTGAGCTACATGTTAACTTATAGAGTTAGAGATGCAGCTTCATTTGGGAATGCTGCGAGTGAAGAATTATCACAATATGATATGGTAATTTTGAATCAAACGCTAACTGATAAAAGTGTAACCGTTGCACTTGGAGAAGCAACAAAAAATTATGTTAAAAAAGGCGGTAAATTAGTAATTGTAAGTAATTCAGGAATATATCAAAGTGTAGGCTTTGCTGGAT
>CAZBHA010000027.1:8982-9485 GCA_964491675.1 uncultured archaeon | reverse complement strand
AGTCAAACTGCAATCTCACATCAATAAGATATAGAACCAAAAAACTTTTAAAAGAATGTTTTTAGCTTTTCCAACAAAAAAAAGTAATTAAATAATTATTAAAACACAAAAAACCATTTTATTTACTCAGAATTAGTTTCTAAACACTATTTGGCTTTTGAATAATAAACAAAAATTTTAGAAAAAATTTTTTTGAAAAGAATTATAAATAACAAAAACCTTGTTCTTAGTGGTGAGAAAAATGACTAGGTTTGATGTTATGATGGGAAAAAACAAGGAAAAAAAAGAGAAGAACAATTTAAAACTTATTCTTGATGAAGACGATGACATAATAAAGAGCATTGAACAAGGAATGAAAGAAAACAATGTTAAAAGCGCTGAAATAACATCAATTAATGGTAGTATAAAAAGAGGTTTAATTAACTCTATTGAAGAAGGAAAAAAAGAAATTGAAGAAATCGATTTGATAAAAGCAAGTGGAAAATTTAGTTTTGGTGGAGACG
>CAZBHA010000027.1:2875-8964 GCA_964491675.1 uncultured archaeon | reverse complement strand
ATGAACATTTTCACAGGAACAAAAAAACCCTTGTCGGGCCAACTACTAAAAGGTTATGCTAAACAAGGACTTGAAATAAGCCTAGAATACTAAAAAAAACTTTTTTTTGGTTTAGACAACAGCTTTATAAAAAATTACTCTACAAATATTTTTATAGGCAAAGATTTTTGTTTATTAATAGTATTTTGTGAATTACAAAGTAATTGGCAAATACTTTTGATCAAAACATTTTTAATACAAGTTTTAAATTCAACAGAATTTAAAAAGTGCTACCGAGCAAAGCGAGGTGCACAGATGGCCAACGAATCTTTTCGTTGCGAGGGTGGCTGAGCGGCTAAAGGCGGCGGATTGCTAATCCGTTTCCCGTAAGGGAGCGCGAGTTCAAATCTCGTCCCTCTCGCTTAAAAAAAATAATTACTTAATTTTTTAATTATTATAAAAATGCAAAAAATTATCTAATTGTAAACTTTAAAAAGTCGTCTATTTCAATTTATTTAACAATATTCATTTCAAAGAAATGCATTTTATTGGGAGGGTGGCTGAGTGGTCAAAGGCGGTGGGTTACTAACCCATTTTCTGCAAAGAAGCGCGAGTTCGAATCTCGTCCCTCTCGTCTCAAACATTTTCTTTTTAAATCTAAAAAAATAAATTTTTTCTAGATCCTCAAAACTTTTGCTTTTCTAGGGAAAGAAAAGTCTACAGACTTTCCAAAAGAAAACTCTTAAAATACAAAATTAAAAAAATATTTAAAAAAAAAAAGAAAAAAAATAAATAAAAAATATTTTACAAACTAATTTTTAAAAAAGTTATCTAAAAAGTTACCCAAGTTCAAATTAAATAAATTTAAATACTAGAAAAACTAATTTAGATAAAGCAATAATTAATTTTTATTTGCTTTATAATTAGGAGGGAATTTTTATGGCAGCAAAAAAGAAAGCACCAGCAAAAAAGAAAGCACCAGCAAAAAAGAAAGCTAAAAAGAAATAAATAAAATTAAAATTAATAAAAATTATTTATTTTAAAAAAATTTTGAGGGGTTCAATTGAACCCTTTCTTTTTTTCAAAATCTCAAAAAAGATACCATTTTTAATCAGTACTAATAATAAAATATCTATGATTTTTGAATTTTTAAAAAGACTATTTAATACAAAACAAAAAGAAAAAAAAGAATATGCACCAATTATACCAGATCATAGAAAAGAACTAGTTGAAAGTGAAGAAAGACAGAATAAAGTTAATGAATTAAGAAAGGAATACTTAAAAGAAAAAACAAAAAAAATAACTAGTAAAAAAATAGATAAAAAACTACTTGATAAAAAAATAAAAGATATTGATCTTGATAAAGAAGTTAGTGTTTTTGAAGTGAGTGGAGTTTATAGTTTAGCTGGAATGGCACTTGTAACTGGTTTTGTAGAAATTGGAAGAATAAAGAGTGGAATGAAAAGTAAATCATATATTATTCCCCTTAAAGTAAATGAGGTAAGAAAAAATAATGAAAAAGTACCTGCTCTGCTTGCTGGAGAAACAGGAACTTTACTAATTGATTCAAAAAAGAACCCAATACTTAAACAAGGCGATTATTTAGAATTTGAATAACTAATCTAAAATTATTTAATAAACTGCTTTTAAATAATTATTTAAATGTTCTTTAAACTAATTTCTTATATAAGTTTAAGCAAAGCTAAATTTAAGCAAATAATTAATTAAACTTGCACGGATTGGGGAGTGGTCAAACCCATCAGACTCAAAGCAATTTTTTGCAGGCAAAAACCTGCACTAAACTGTAAGATATCTGATCGCTTAGTGCGTTCGTAGGTTCGAATCCTGCTCCGTGCACTTTTTTTAAAATAATAATATTTATATAGTTTAAAAAAGAAATATATCTATATGTTTAGAAGAGTAAGAAACTTTTTGTTTGGGAAAAGAAGAGCTAAAAAAATTAGCGAAAACGGTCCTTACAAAGTTGAATATGAACCTGGACCAAAAGGACTTCAACCAGAATTATCTTGGCCAAAATATTCTAAAAAAGATGTTTTAAGAAGAGCTAAAGCAGTTAGAAAAAATTCAAAGCAACAAAAAAACTAAATTAAAAACTTCCCATTTTCTAAGATTTTTTTATTATCAAAATAAATTGTTGGTTTTTCAATCACATGGTCACTGTGACCAAAGCAAGCTATTTTTCCACCAAAATGTTTATTTGCACCAAGTCCAACATGCACTGTGCCAAATATTTTTTCATCATTAATCATTACGCCAATAAATTTTGCATTTTTATTAGTCCCAATTGCAAATTCTGCCAAATTTCTAACTTTTTTATAAGGCGATTTAATTTTCTTTTTAAAATTAAATTCTTCTAATTGCACCAGTGCATTATTTAATTTTTTAAAAGAAGAGTCAACTAAAACCCCACTTTTAAAAATATATTTTTTTGTTTTTTTGTGAAGAACTGTTTCTCCCAAAACCTTAGAACTTTTAATATAAAGAATACCATTTGCACTTCCCTCTAAAGGAGCAGTGTATACTTCGCCCACCGGAAAATTAGTATCTCTTTTAATATCACCATAATTATTAATTACTTCTCGTTTTTTTACTAATTCTAACTCTAAATTTGACCCTATTGGACAAGTAATTTTTACTTTTTTTGTATTTTTAAATTCTTTTTTTAATTTTTCACCAATTTTTTTAACAAACCCAAAATCCGGATGGTAGGATTTAATAAATTTAGAAATATTTTTTTCTTTAACAGAAATTAAACCATTTGTTGCAACCATATTAAATTTTTGAATTTCAATTAAATCCCTTGTAATAACTCGTTTTCCATTTTTATGAAAATATAATGCTTGTCCAGACCCCATAGAAATAAACAAATCTTTTTTTGATAAAGAAAATACTGCCTCATTTATTTTTTCATTAGCTAGATGAGGTTTTGCAATATAATTTCCAACTACTATTGAAACATTACATTTTTTTCCTTTAAAAAAATTATAAAAAGTTTTTCCTAATCTTGCAGAAATATTATTTTTATTTTTCCCAAGATCACACCAAATAAGAACATTATCTTTTGGTTTTACTTTATAAATTTTAAAAATTTGAACAGCAGGTGCAACAAAAACTTCCTTAAACTTTGATAATTTATTAATTTCATCAATTTTTAACATATTAAAAACAGAGAATAAGCATTATTTAAATGCTTTCTAAAATCAATAAATTATTTTTTTATATCAGGCAAATATTTTGGTTTTTTTATTCCATCAACTTGCTTAATTAAATATGTTTCTTCAACACCATGTTTTCCATAGTAAAGATCTTCAATAGGATTATCTTTTAAATAATCTTCAACTAAAAATTTCCCTTTAAAATATAGTAAATCTTTTGTAAATGCCCCTGCTTCATATTGCTTAAATACACCTCGTTTTGCTCTAAGCGATAAACGAAATGCATCTTCATCTGAAAAAAATTGAGTAAGGGCTTCAAAGGTTTCATAAAAACTTTTTTTCCTAGCTAAATTTATTGCAAGAACTCTTCCAGCATAAACTTTAAGCTGTTCATCAACTTGCAAGTCAGCAAGTTTTTCAACAGTCACTGCTAAACCTTCTTCAGTCTCTGTTGCAATTTTTGATCCCCCAAAAGAAAAAATTGAGTATGGTTGAAGAAGTGCATTTTCATATCTAAACAAATGAGTTTGAATCTCATGAACTATTAATCTTTTTAATAAAATATCAGTGAATTTAACATCATTACTAATATATAACACTTTTAATTGGGGATTAACTGAAAATTGAGAAGTTCCATGATCCCTAAAAACTATTTTATATTTTAGTCTCTTTTTTTTAAAATAATCTTTTAATATTTGAACGGCCCCTTCTTTTGATAATTTATTTGAAGCTTGTTTTTTTATTGGTTTATTTACTTGTTCAATTGCTAATTTAACAATTTTTTTATCAGCATCTCCAAAAAACTCTATTGAATTTTCTGCAAAATTAGGTGTGCCAATACTTTTAATTAATTCCATTTTTTCAAGTAAGTCGAGTATTTTATTTTCACAAAGAATTCCAAAAGGATCATTACCCAATTTTTTTATCAAATCAGTTAATTCATTTTTATAAGTGTCAAATGAAGGTTTCATTGAAAAATAATTAAAAAGCGGATTTTTAGAAGGATAAATAAATTTTGGATTATATACATTTCCTTTTTTTAATTCTTCGAAAAAGTTTTGTTTTTCTTCAACAAGATTTTGGGGAGTTATATAAAATAAAATATTTACATTAAGTGTTGAAGAAATACTTGTAATTTTTTGGTCTATTAAATTATAATCAACAAAATCATGCATAAATAAAAAGTAACAAATTAATTTTTAATTAGAACTGACAAAAAACCTTTTTTAAAAAAATTAACTTTTTTTAACTGACTTAGTACCAAGCTCTTTTTCTTGTAGAGCAAAACGTTCTCTTTCTTTTCTTTCTTTTCTTTTTTTCTTTAAAACTCTTTTATAAATAAATTTTACCCATTCCCTAACAACCAAATTTCCTAAAAATTTCATAAAAGGGCCAGGCATGAAGTTTGCTTCAATAACCACCCATTTACCATTTTTATCCATTAAATCAATTGCACAAATATCAACACCTAATATTTTAGCTGATTCTTTAGCTGCAAAAAGCATTTCAGGAGTGGGGGTTATTAAATCAGCTGACCCTCCTCTTGAAATATTACTTCTCCAATCCCCCTTACTTGCAGTTCTTTTAACTGCTAAAATTAAATCACCAATAATATAACATCGCACATCAGTCCCTGGTTTTTTACTTTTTGCAAACTGTTGAGTAGAAATAAATTCTTCAAATAAGTGAACTGTGTCTAAAATTGAATTCATTTGATTTGAATCCTTTACTAAAACAACCCCTTTTCCTGCAAATCCTGAAATTAATTTCATTACAAACGGATATCCTGTTTCTTTTACTGCTAATTTAGAATATTTTGGTGAAATAAATAAGGTAGTTAATATTCCAGGAACTCCTTTTTCACTTAATTTTTGAGCAGTATAATATTTGTGATTTGTTATTTGATAAGATTTTAAATTAACTGGGCAATAAACTTCGCTATTTTCAATAACTTTTAAAATTGCTTCCCCCATTAAAAAATCATTTGAAGAAAACCGTGGATATATTGCATCAAATGAAAGCAAATTCTTTCCATTATAAAACAATCCAACCCCTTGATCAGAAGTTTGAATTTGTATTTTTTCAAGAGTTACAAAAACAACTGTATCAAATAATTTTTTTGATTCTTCAACAAGAGCTTTTGCAGTTGATTTTTTTACTCTTCTTGAACCAATTATTAAAAGAGAAGTTT
The DNA here is from genome assembly GCA_964491675.1 of uncultured archaeon. Lineage (GTDB taxonomy): Archaea > Iainarchaeota > Iainarchaeia > Iainarchaeales > JAAZKV01 > JABIDZ01. The sequence continues at coordinate 3,618 of CAZBHA010000027.1, read as the reverse complement.
TATACTTTTTACTTTTTAAAGTCATTTCAAAAACCCTCCAAAAATTGTTTTCTTTAATTTTGTTGCAATTTCTTTAATATCATCGCTAACTTGTCTTTTTACCCCAACTTCATTTATTTTATCTTCAAAAAAAGAAGCAATAATATTTTCTAATTTTACTGAACAAATTTTATTAAAAACATCAAGTGGAATTTGAGTTTCAACAGAAATAACTTGATTTTTTATTATATCAATTTTTGCAATATCTAGCGCACTTGCCTTTGCTGCTTTAATTACAATTTCTTTTTGAGAATCGGTTAATGAACAAGATTTTCCTTTATCCAAATTAACACTTTTGCCATTTTGTCTTCGATCAATTGCAAAAACTTTGTCACCAATCACTACGCAAGAAATTACTCCATCTGCCATAAATTCTCTTAACATAAATCCATCTATTTTTGTTCTAATACTATTTACAAAATTGTTTAATTCAATATTTGAATTTACAATAGTAGATTGTTGAACATCTTTTCCAATAAAAGATTTTGCTAATAAAGGATAAGAAATTTTTTTAGAAACCATTTCAATATTTTTTTTAGATCCTGAACAAAGTGTTTTTGGAATTGGAACTTTATTTACTGCTAAATTAACAAATTGATATGGTTCGTTAACTGCTAAATAAAATGCACCTGGCTTTGCATTACAATAAATTTTTTTATCACTTAAGGTTTTGTCAATTTTTATCTTTGATAGATCAAAGCCAA
>CAZBHA010000027.1:0-2865 GCA_964491675.1 uncultured archaeon | reverse complement strand
TTATCTTCAGGATATTCATGAATTTGCTCGACAGAAATTAAAGTATTTTTATGTTTACTAATAAGCGAGATTTTTATTAATTGTAAATAATTTGCCTTAATGCCTTTAGCAGTCATTGCATTAACAAAGGGTTTTGCAGTCTCTAATTTTTCCGCAAGCACTAAAACTCTCATCTCACCACAACATTATAGAGAAACAAAAACTTTAATAACCGCATTTCCCTATTCTTTTAGTTAATTATGCACCATGATGATATTATCACAAAAACTCTTACAAAAAGACAACCCAGCAAAGGAAAAAAGCTTGTTGGATTAGTAGAATTAGTTACTATTATTGGAAAACATAGACGAGTTACAAAAAAAGCACTTTTAGATACTGGCGCAACCAGAACCAGCATTGATATTAAATTAGCCGCAAAAGCCGGAGTTGGGCCAATTATTTCAAGTGTAATAATTAAAAATGCAACAAGTGGAGGAGTTGGAAGTTTTAGAAGACCAATTGCACAAGCAAAAATAAAAATGCGCGGGGTTGTTGTAAAAACGGGCGTAAATATTGTTGATAGAACTGGACTACCTTATCCAATTTTAATTGGAAGGGATGTAATACATAAAAATTTTATAGTTGATATAAGTAGAACCCACACTAGTCACAAAGTAAAAGATATTAAAGAAATAAATAAAGTAGGTGAAAAAAAATGAGTAATATAAAAGTGGAAAATTTAAGCGGAATTAATTTAGAAACAAAAAAAGAAATAAATTTAGAATATTTACAACTTAGTGAAAACTCACTAAAAACAATTGATGAATTAAATAATCTTTTTCCAAATTGGAAGAGAGAGCATGTACTAAAAAAAATACAAGATACTATTAATGGACGAGATTATAGATTTGTTGCAAAATCAAATGGAACTATTATTGCACATGTAAAAATAAATTTAAAAAAAAGTATTCATGAACACATTGCAGATATTTCTTCTTTAATAGTACTTGATAAATTTAGAAGAAAAGGAATTGGGTTAAACCTAATGAAACATGCTTTATCAAAACTTCCAAAACAAATTAAGATGGTGACCTTGGCAGTAGATAATAAAAATAAAAAAGCAATTAAATTATACAAAAAAATGGGTTTTATAAAATATGGCTTACTTAAAAAAGGATCAAAAATAAATGGAAAACTAGTTGATAATTATTTAATGTATAAAGAAATAAACAAAACAAATTAGTGATAAAAATTAGAAAAACTGCCCAATAGTTAAGTTTTAAATATCTAAATGACAATACTTTTCTATGACATTTAATGTTTTTACTAGTCCTAAAAAAGCTTTTGAACATTCAATTGAAGAACCATCAATTGGAATTTCATTAATAATAGTTTTACTTACTGGAATAATTTGGTCAGCATTAAGTTTAGTCTTGTTAAATGATATTATTTCAGCAGGAACAATTATTTTTGTAAATTTAACCCAATGGCTTAGTTTAAGTGTTTTATTATTTGTTTTTCAAATAATGTTTTCTAAAAGAAATAAACACAAAAACAATACAGAAATTAATTTTAAAATAGCACTAAGCGTTGTTGGTAAATTATGGATTTATGCCCTAATTACTGCAGTTTTATTTAATCTTTTTGCATTTAATGCAGGAAATATAATTGGAATTGTAGCAGGAATTTTGATTTTTGTAGTATCTTTATTTGCAATATACGCCTCGTTTATTGCAGTTAAAGTTGTAATTGATGCAAGTACTTCTCGTGCTCTTGTTGCATGGTTTTTACTTTTAATAGTATATTTCTTGTTAATGGCAGCAGCTAGTGCAATAACTACCCTATTTTTAATCTAATTAATAAAAAACTAGAACTTCTCAAATTTTGCACATAAAACAAATATTTATAAACAAAAAAGCTAGGGAATTTAATTATGAGAAAGATTTGTAAAGATTGCAAAACTCGTTTCGATGTACCTATAAGTGAACTAGAAGATGGTGATCCATTTGCTTGCCCTGAATGTGGACTAGACTATACTGCAATAACTGATTCAGCAAATAAACTAGTTTTAATAGAAACAAAAAAACTAGAACTTGATGAAGACGAAGATGAAGAAGATGAGGACTTTGAAGAGGACTACGAGTAAGTGATTTTATGATAAGACGCGAAATAAATAAGAAAAATAAGGGGCACCCTGGACAAATGGAATTACCACATTTTGGAAAACCAAAAGTTGTGACAGTTAATCCAAAACCAATTCCAGTTAAACCCAAGGTAGTTAAAAAACAAGCAAATCCAAATAGGAAAAAAATTAGTAGAGAAGAATGTTTACAAAGATCAAGATTTTTTGCAATTCAAGGCGATGTAGAAATGGCAAATTATTGGAAAGACAAAGCAAGAGAATAAATCTTAAAATTAATAACTATTTTTTAAAATAAACACAAATAAAAATCTAACTTACTCCTAAATCTATATGGTACTAAAAATAAAAAATTCACTTGGAAATAAACTTGAAGAATTTAAACCAATTAAGGGGAATTATGTTGGACTTTATACTTGCGGACCAACTGTATATAACTATGCCCACATTGGAAATTTTAGAGCATATGTTTGGGAAGACTTACTTAAAAGATATTTATTATTTTTAGGATACGAAGTAAAACATGTAATGAATTTAACTGATGTTGATGATAAAACAATTAACGGTGCAAAAAAAGAAAATATTTCACTTTATGATTTTACTGAAAAATACAAAATCGCTTTTTTTGAAGATATAAAAACATTAAATATTTTACCCGCAGATGTTTATCCTGCTGCAACCGAAACTATTGGAGAGATGGTAAAAATAATTGAAAAATTATTACAAAAAGGAATTGCTTATTATGG
>CAZBHA010000026.1:0-9709 GCA_964491675.1 uncultured archaeon | reverse complement strand
TTCTGAAAGCGAAGTAGTTGGTGAAAAATCTGAAGTGGCAGGATCAAATACGGTTATTTGGGGGGATATATTAGCAAGTAGTTCATCAGTAATTGTTTTTCCAAAAGTTTTAATTGATGGTAAAGAACAACAGTTAAGAATTGGGTTCCAAGACAGAAAACTTTTTACATTAGGTAATATGTATGTAATTGTTTCTGTTAATAGGGCGCCCGTTGATTGTTATTATTTGGGTGGTCAAATTCTTAATCCGGCAAAAAAAGGAGTGCTAACTTTTGGTTGGGGTGAAACTCATGAAGTTTGTGAGGCAACTCAATTTAACAATCGATTTGTATTAGATGTTACAGTTAAATCTAATAATAATTTTAAAGAATTAAACTTAAACAGTCCTTTAATTCCAGATTCATGTAATGGCAAAAAATTATCTAATGATAATTCTGTTAAGGATGAATATGGCATGTCTGTACTAAATGTAACTTGTTAATTTTAATTAAATTAACCTTTTCCAGTGAATTCGTAAGGTTTATAAAGAGAAATAGCACCATATTATATAACAACTTTGTAATTGAACAGAGTTAATAATGGGTGTTGAATTTGAATAGGTGTTTGGTTTTAACGGTATTAATTTTGGCATTACTTTCGCCAATGATGAGTGCTTTAGTAATAAGTGCACCAAGTGAAGTAGAAGTAAATAAAAGCACTGAATTTTTTATTGATATAACAAACACAACAAATTTAAATCAAAATTTAAAATTAAATTTATTTTCAACTGCACAAGTAGAAACTTTTTCTCCTAATAGTGTAGCAGCAAACTCAACAGCAAAAGTAAAAGTAATAGTTTTTAACAAATATGATTCATACACTGAACTTGAATCAAAATTAGAAGTTTATTTAGGAACAGAATATCAAGAAAAAAAAATAATATTTAAATTTTTAGATAATTCAAATGCAGATTTTTTAGGAACTGAACTTGTAAGTGGAGCAAATTCATTTTTTTCATTAATTGCAATTAATTCATTTTTTACTTTGGGAGATTATAATTTTTTTGAAGTTAGTGCAATAACAGTTTTAGTATTATTAATTCTAGTACTATTTGTTGCTTTAGTAATAAGAATAGTAAAAAGGGAGTAAAATGGTGGGGTATATGAAAAACGGATTAAATCATTTGTTTAAAATTTTAGGAATTTTACTTTTAGTAATGTCTTTTACAGTGTTTGCAAATGCAGCAACTTTTAATTTAAATTGTAGTAATCCATTTTCTTGTGGATCAACAACTTATTGTGCTTCGGCAGCAAATCCATCACTTTTACAACATTATTCTTCAAATAATTACACAGTTAATTCAAGTACAACTGGAGAACACACTTGTAGTGCAACAGTTAGATTAACTGGGTTTGGAAATCCAAATGGAACAAATCAAAATAACGAAATTACTAGTGTTTATTTAAATGGAGTTAAAATAGGGACAACAGTGGATAGGTATGCAAATACCTCTGATCCAAGTGGAACCACTTTTTGTGGGGTTGATACTCAAACAATAGGTCCAGCAACATTAAACTTATCTTCAACTAACACAGTAACAATTTCTTCAGAAGCAAGTCATGGTGTAGTTTCAGTAGTACTAAATTGTACACCAACTGGATATTATGATGAATGTGAATATAATTCTACTCCAAGAATAACAAACTTAGTAAATAGAACAATAAGATATAATTCTAATTTCCAAATTGATTTATGGAATCATATAAATGACGCTGATCACAGACTAAGTGAACTTGAAATAAGTGCAACAATAAATAATGATTTACTTGATTGTGAAATACAAGACAATCGATATTTAGTTTGTGATTCTTTAAATTATACTGGAAGTTCTATTTTAACAATAAGAGCAACAGATCCATGTGATGATATGGCTAGTGTTGATTTTACAGTTAATATTACAAATAATCCTCCTGTAATAAATGTGCCAGATCAAGAAAGAAGCTGTGCGTCTAATTTAAACAGATTTATAAATTTAAGAAATTACAGTTACGATGAAGAATTAAATTTAGCAACTTTTAGTTTATTGTCTCAATCAAATACAGATTTATTAAATTGTCGTATTGATGGGGGATATTATTTAACATGTGATGTGAATAATTGTTCAGAGAGTTATTCTGATTTAGTAATTTTGATAACTGATGTTTTAGGCTTAACTAATGATACAAATTTTAGGATTAATTTAACAAATTCTTCTCCTACTGCAAGTGTTATTCCAGATATTTGTATTAACAATTCAAATTCAAATATAATTGATTTTAAAAATTATTTTTCTGATTTAGAAGATAAAAATAATTTAACCTACACTTTAGTTGATCAAAATACAAATGTAAATGTTGATTGTAGAATTCCTTCTTTAGCAAGTAATCTTTCTTGTGAATTAAAAACAAACGCATTCACTTCAAATTTACTTAGAATTAGAGCAACAGATTCTGGTGCAAAATCAGTAGAACAAACAATGATTTTACAAACAAATTGTTTTGATAATCCAACAGGAAGTGGAACATTTACTTTTTCAGCACCACAAATTGGAGTTTGTCTTGAAAAATGCACTTCTCACACTACTCAAATTGAAGTTGAAAATAAAACTTTTGAAGAAAAATATTTTAGTTTTGATTTAATTTATAACAATCATTTAGAAGTTTCGCTTGGCAAAAATAATTTCTGGCTTAGTCCTGGTCAAAAAACATTTGTTCCATTAAATGTTAGAACTTGTACAAATGATAATGAGTTTTACGAAGTAGAAGTAAGAGATTATGATAATAATATGTCTTTATTTTTTCAATACGAAATTGGAACTTGTAATAATTTTGATGGATTTAGAATTGATGAATATGAAAATAAAATTTGTAAGGGGGATATTGGAAAAATAAGTCTTGATGTATTTAATACAACAAGTGAATTAAAAATAATTAATTTAATTTCAGAAAACCAATTACTATTACCTTATTTTGAAAAGGAAAGAATTATTTTAAACGAGTATGATAAAACTACTGTTGATTTAATAGTTAATGCAAAATATGCTCCGCTTGGAAAATATAATGTATTTTTAGAAGGGGCGGCAGATAATTATTTAATAAAAAAGAGGGCTGTAATTGAAGTAGTTGATTGTAGTGAAATTACAGAAAGAAATTTATTAATAGAAACAGCTGATTTTTGTCATGTTGTAGAAAAAGGTGGAAGAGTAGATTCTTCTTTTACAGTTAGAAGACTTGTAGAAGGTTGTTCGATTTGTAATTTTGATAAACTTGGTGTTGATTTGAGTATTTTAGGAATGCCAAATGAACTTTCGTTTAATACAGTATACTTAGAAGGAAATGAACAAAAAATAATTGATTATACAATTTATGTTCCAAAAAATGCTGCTGCAGGAGTTCATCTTTTAACAGTAACTGGAACTGAATTAAAACAAGGCGTGTTTGATAACACAATTGGTTTTGTTGATCAAGAAACAATTTGTATAAATGTGCTTGGAGAAAGTAAATCAGAATTAAAATTATTAACACAACAAAAAGACATTATTTGGTGTGAGTCTGAAATATTTGAACTTGAAATAAAAAACACTGGAGATTTTGATGAAACATTTGCTTTAAGCTTACACGATTTGCCTATTGGGGTAACTGCATTTTTATCAGAAACTACCATTAATATTAAAAAAGGAGAAACAAAAATAATTTATGTTTCAATAGCTTCAAACCCTGAATCAAAAATAATTGATAATCAATTTATTACTGTGAAATTAAATGGTGCAGTAAATTTAAGTGCAAAAATTTATTTTAATATAAAACAAAAAGCAAGCTTTGAAGATTTAGAATTTTTAAGTGCAACCGAACTGCTTACAATTAAAACTGGTGAAAATAAAATTTATGAATTAATATTAAGAAATAATTCAAATAAAACATATAAAAATGTTGAAATTGGTTTTGAAAATTTGCCAGTAGGAGTAAATATACAAAATAGATTAATTGATTCAATTGCTCCTGGACAAATTGTAATAGTTTCTGGAGATGTTTCTTTTATTGATGTTAATGGGGAATTTAAGCCTGCATTTGTAATAAAATCGTTTAATTACATCAATAAGAAAGAATTTAGGTTAATCCTAATTGATAATAAACCTTTTGATATGGGATTTATTTCTGGAGCAGGCATAGGTAACAATGATAATCAAGGCAATTTAACAGGATTATTTGCTTTTGGCGGATTTAATTTTGGAATAGGTTTAGGAATATTTTTATTATTAGTGTTATTAATGTTTGTTTTATTAGTGTTTTTCACTAGTGAGCAAAATAAAGAAGAAGTTTGGATGGAGGGGTAAATTATGAAAACAAAATTCTTAGCAATAGTACTTTTTGTACTATTAATATCAACAATGGTAAGCGCTTTAACAATTAGCGGAGCTGCAAATGTAAATTTGTGTCAATGTGAAACTGTAAGAGAAGTTTACGAAGTGTGTGCAGGCACAGGAGAAGCTGGAACTTACACAGTTAGTCATAGTGGACTAGCGCGTAATTGGGTTTCAATAGCGCCAACACAAATTGCATTAAATGATGGTGAATGTAAACCAGTATATGTATTTACAACTCCTGAATGTTATGCTAACTCTGGAACTTACCCAATAGAAATAAAAGTAAGTGGTGCTGCAGAAGCATCAAGAAATTTTAATGTTGTAGTAAATCAATGTCACACATTTGATTTCACAATATCTCCAACACAAAATACTTCTAGGGCATGTGAAACAAATACTTATGAAGTATATGTAAGAAACACATCAAAATTTGCTGACAAATTTGTTTTCACTCAAAATGGGTTAAGTGACGATTGGGTTACTTATAATAGAAGTTCATTTGTATTAAAAGCAGGTGAAGAACTTCGTACAACAGTTAAAGTAGCAAGTGCTTGTAATGCAAGTTCTGGAAATTACCCTTTTGAATTTGGAATTTCAAACACTCAAACAAATATAAGTACAAGTAGAAATTTAGTACAAGAAATAATATCCTTTACTCCATTCACACATAATTTCTCAACTAACATAAATACTTGTTCTGAAGAAAATCAAACAAGAACATTTAGTATAAAAAATAATTCAGTATTTAATGATGAATATTCTTTAAAATTAAATAATACAGAGTATGTTTCTTTAAGTACAAACAAGTTAGTGCTTGACGCAAATTCTTCAGGCGAAGTTGTTTTAACAATTAATTCAACAGCTCCAAAAGAATTTGTTTCAATAATAACTCTAACTTCTAAAAAATATCTGACTGATTATAATATTTCAGTGAGAGTAAATGTAGAAGATTGTTATAATCACTCTTTAGAAAGAGTATCAGAAGAAAGCCAATTTTGTGTTGGTAATAATACTCAAGAATTTGTATTAACAAATTCTGGAACTAAGGATTCAATAATAACTGTTTCTACAAGCGGAATAACTACGCAAGCTAAAGAATATTTAGTTAGTGCAAAATCAAGTAAAAATATTTCAATAAACTTTGATGAAGCAGTAGAAGGAAATAAAAAAGTAACAATTAAAGCAGATTCAAATTATGAATCAAAATCAATTGAATATGATTTGTCTTTTGAAAATTGTTATGGTACAAATTTAGTTACACAAGAAATTGATGTTTGTGCTAATACAACAATGACAAAATCAATAACAATTCAAAATTCAGGAACAAAAAACCAAGAATATGAACTGGCAATTGATGCTGATTGGATAACTTTATCAGAAAACAATTTTTCATTAAATTCAATGGAATCTAAAAATATTAATTTAACAATGCAAACTCCAAGCACAGTTAATGAAAATTATTTATTAACTGCAAAAACTGCAAACACAACATTAACTAGAACAATTTTAATAAATCTATTAACTAATGAAGAATGTTATGATTTTTCAGCAGAAAATTTAGATCAAGTAATTGATGTAAATTGTTGTTCTGGAGAAATAGTTGAATTGTTTGTAACAAATACTGGAGTATTTGATCAAGAAATAACTTTGCAAAAAGTTTCTCCTCCATGGGTTGCATTTAGTGAAGACTCAATAACTGTTTTAGCTGGGCAAACAGTAAAAACATTTGTATATTTTTCTCCACCAGTAGGAACTAATGGGGATTATATTGCAACAATAAAATTAACAAATGATAAAGGAATAATTAAAAATTATGACTTCAATGTAAATGTTTATGGTGGAAACTGTGGAGTTTACTTAGAAGCCGGAATTGATGTAAATAATTCAATAGCAAATACTATCATATCAGTAAAAAAAGATGTTGTAGTTGAATTCATTGTAACAAATGATTCAAATATTGCATTTTCAATACTTGATATGAACACTAATGAATATGAATCAAAAATAGAATTTGTGCGAGGAATTAATTTACAACCTGGCGAATCAGTAAAAGCAATAATGACTATTGGTCTGGGTGAAAACCCACTTCCACAAAGTGATGTTGATGTTGTTGTAAATGTAATGACTTCAGCAGGAAATTTTACAAAAACTCAAAGAGTAAATCTTTCTGCAGCAAATGATGCAGGAGTTCCAAGCTATGATTTAACAATAACTGGAATGTTTGCTAACTTTGCAGCACCACTAACTGGACTAATATTATTAATAGTAATTTTAATAATAATTGTTGTAGTTGCAACAAAAGCAAAAAAACCAGTTGGTAAGAAGAAATAATTCTCAAATTAAGTGGTTTTCCTTTAAAAAAGGGAAAACCACTCCCCTCTCTTTTTAAATATTACAAATAATATTTTTGTATGCTAGAAGATTTTATTGAAACTAATAAATTAAAATCAAGGATAATTACTTATCCTACTGAAACTTCAATGGATTTAATTGCAAGTAAAAATTTTTTTCCAAAAAATCAATTAGTAAAAACAAATTTATTTATTACAAAAGATAATGAATTATTTTTAGTAATAGTTCCATTTTATTCTGAAATTGATTTTAAAAAACTAAGTGTTAATATTATGGATGAAGAATTTTTAGAAGCAATTGAAAGTGAATGTTTGGAAATTACGGGTTATAAGAAAAGCTTTTTACCACCAATTTCAATTTATGGGGTTATTATATTAATTGATAATTCTTTAAAAACTAAAATTTCTATTATTTCAAAAATTAATGAAAAACAATTTTTAGAAAGTAAATTAGATGAAGTTTTAGAATTTAATGAGGATGTTAGATTTGTTGATTTAGTTTTATAATCTTCACCACATTTTTTATTAAGTTTTTATTTATTATTTTTTTAATTTAGTTTAATAGTTTGCCTTTAATTATTTTTTAATAGTTAATTTTTCTAAACAACAAATATTTAAATCTGGCTAATTACAAGATTAATATGTTATTTGATTTGCATTTGCATTCTCGCTATTCAGTAGACGCTTTAACTAAACCTCAAACAATTGTAAAAATTTGTAAAAAAAACAATTGGGGATTTTCTTTAACTGATCATAATAATATGGATGCATATACTACTGGAAAAATTGATAAATTAGCAAAAAAAGCAGGAGTTTTTTTAATTCCCGGGGAAGAAATAAAAGTTTTATCAAGTACACAAAAAAATGCTAAATGTGTTGGAGAAGTTATTGCGTATTTTTTAAAAGAGGAAATAAAACCTACTACTTTTGAAAATATTTTTGATGAAGTAAAAAAACAAGATGCACTTTTAGCTTGCCCCCATCCTTTTGATTGGCCAAGAAAAATGTTTAGTGATTTTCCAAACCAGTGGAAAAAATTTGATGCAATGGAAGTGTATAACGCTAGGGCTTATTATTCTGGGCTTAATAAAAAATCTCTTGAATTTTATAATAATATAACAAAAAAAGAAATTGCAGCGCTAGCAAATAGTGATGCACACACTCCTGAAGAAATTGGTAATGGTTTAACTGAGATTGATGCAATAAATGAAACTGAATTTAGAACTGCAATTAAAAAAAGAAAAACTAAACCTATTCCTATGGGAAAAGCAAATGTTTGGCATCATTTTCAAACACAAATGGCTAGAAAAAAATGGATGAAAGAAAGGTAATTTAGTGTGTATAAATTGTAACAGTTTACTTTTAGTTTATATTAAATATATATAACAAAGAATTATTTAAATTAATAATCATAGGTTATTATTATATGGATAAAATAGAATTAAGAGAAATTGGGCCTAGTTTTGCAAAAGAAGTTTATGACATTTATAAAGATGAAAAGGTTTTTGAAAATTTAGGAGCTTCTTTTCCTTTTGAAATAGTTACTGTTGATTTTGAAAGAAAATTTTTAGAAAATAATGAAGTATTGATTAAAGAAAAAAAAGAATTTGCAAAAGGAATTTTTTATAATAATAAATTAGTTGGGTTTGTTGGAACAAAAGGGATTGATTATAAAAAAAGTGAAGTAGAATTTGGTTATTGGCTTGGCAGTAAATACTGGAAAAAGGGAATTACTTCAAAAGCTGTTGAAAAATTTATAAAAGAATTTTTCCAAAATATTAAAATTAATAGAATTTATGCGAATGTATTCACAAATAATATTGGTTCAATTAGAGTTCTTGAAAAAAATGGGTTTAAACAATTTGGTCAAAAAAAAGTTTTTATAAAATCAAAAAACAAAGAATTTGATGAATACTGCTTTGAATTAAAAAGAGCTGATGTTGTGAACTAATTTTTTTTAGTGCATTTTTGTTTTAAAGAAGTGAAAAAAAACTTGTGCGGCACACTTCTTAAACTACATTTATTAACCCTTTTTTATGATATTTTTTTATGAAAGATATAATTGTAAAGGGTGCAAGAGAACACAATCTAAAAAACATTGATGTTACAATTCCTCGTGATAAATTTGTAGTTATTACTGGTTTAAGTGGTTCAGGAAAAAGTACTCTTGCTTTTGATACAATTTATGCAGAAGGACAAAGAAGATATGTTGAATCACTTAGTGCTTATGCGCGTCAATTTATTGGAGTAATGGATAAGCCGGATGTTGATTCAATTGAAGGGCTTTCTCCAGCAATTTCAATAGAACAAAAATCAACTTCAAACAACCCTCGAAGTACTGTGGGGACGGTTACTGAAATTTATGATTATTTGCGCCTACTTTTTGCTAGGATTGCAACTCCTTTTTGCCCAGTTCATGGTGTAAAAATACAAACGCAGTCTCCTAGTAAAATTGCAAAAAATATTAGGGATTATTTTAGCGGCGAAATAACAATACTTGCGCCAGTAGTTAGACAAAAAAAAGGAACTTATGACCAATTAATACTTGATATTGGAAAAGAAGGATTTAGTAAGGTTAGAGTTAATAAAAAAATAATTAGTGTTAATGAAAAAATACATCTGTCAAGATATCAAAAACACGATATTGAAATTGTGATTGATAGATTAAATGTAAAAGACACTACTAGATTAATTGAAGCAATTGAACTTGCATTAAAAAAAGCAGATAATTTGTTAATAGTTTTAGATAAAAAAGAAAATGAACAACTTTATTCAAGTTCACTTTCCTGCCCAGTTTGTGGGATGAGTTTTGAAGAACTTGAACCAAGAATGTTTTCTTTTAATTCTCCTTTTGGTGCGTGTGATGAATGTAAAGGGTTAGGAGTAAAACAAGAATTTGATCCTGATTTAATAATTAAGGATAAAAATAAAAGTATCTTGGATGGGGCTATTGCAATTTATGGAAAAATGGATTTAT
>CAZBHA010000025.1:9496-9907 GCA_964491675.1 uncultured archaeon | reverse complement strand
TTCTTAAAGTGTATTTTACATAATCTGGGCTTGGTTTTTCTTCACTTGTTTCAATGAAAAGAATTTTATTTTTCCAAAAATTTTTATTTGGCCAAAAATCAGTTGCATTAATAAAATTTAAAACTTCAATACATCCCCCAAATAATTCGCCGCTAGCATTTTTTCCTCCTTTTGGAAATTCCCAGCCAGTAGTGGGTTCTAATTTTTTAACTCCTTGTAATTCCCCTCTCCAGTCCAAGTAACCATTACTATATGTTGGGTATTGTGGGTAAGTGTAATTTTTCCACTTGCCAAAAATAAATTCTTCAAAATTTTTTTTATAATTTGGAATATAATTTAATTGAGAAATTCCGACCATTATTGAAGGTCCATAAAATGTTGTTATCCCTAATTGATTAACAAAAGTTGTTA
>CAZBHA010000025.1:0-9486 GCA_964491675.1 uncultured archaeon | reverse complement strand
TGTATTGTCGCTAAGTCCCATTAAAAACTTTGGATTTTTTTTAATTATATTTTTATTTAAATATTTAAGAATTCTAACTGAATCATCACCCCCAATACTTGCAATTATTCCGTCCACTTCGTTGTCTTTGAATGCATTGTTAATATCTTGGGCTCTTTTTTTTGGATTTTCATGTAAATACTCGGGTGATTTTCTTGTTGTTGGAAATTCTTTTATTTTAAAACCCATATTTTCTAAATTCGTTAGTCCATTATCAAAAACTTTTGGAAAAATATTAGGAACTCCTGCTGAAGGAGAAAGTACTGCAATAGTATCTCCTTTCTTTAATTTTTTAACTTTTTTCATAATAATTAATTATTTTTTTTAATTAATATATTTAACTATTTTTCAAAATTCTAAAAAATACATATTTTAGGACTTTTTTTTTATTTAAATCTCTTTTTAGAAGATTTAATTAACTCAATTGTATAAATTATTTATATGTCTGAAAAAATAGTTGTTGTAGTTCCTGCATATAATGAAGCAGGCACTATTGCTAGAGTAATTAGGGAGCTAAAAATAGCTAAAAAAGCTGGAATAATTCATGATATTATAGTTGTTGCAAATGGGTGTACTGATAATACAGTTAATGAAGTAAAAAGAACTAAAGTTAATTTAATTGAAGAAAAAGTTGCAAATAAGGGTTTAGCACTTTTTGCAGGGATGAAGTGGGCACAAAAACATTCTGCAACTACGTTTGTAATGGTTGATGCTGATGTTACTAAATTAAAATTAAGTAGTTTAAGTGAACCAGTTGTTAGAAAAAAGACTCCAATGAGTGTTGCTCATTTTAATTTTGGTAAAGCTGCTCCAAATTTAGTTCCTTCAAATAAATATAGTGGTTTTAGGGCAATATCAATGAGAGCACTAAATCCAATACTTGCAAGTAATAGGATTTGGTTAAGAAATATTACTACTGGGCCATATGGAGTAGAAACTGCGCTTAATGCACATATTTTTGGAAGAAAATATATTAATGAAAAAATTTCTTTGCCAAAAAATGCAGTAGTTAGTGAAACTTTTGTTTTAACAAGACCTCCAAGATCGGTTAAAGTTGTTGCAAATAATGTTAATATGATAGCAGCGCATTTTGATGCAAGGGCAAAAAAAGCAAAACAATTAAGAGAAGTGAGAAGTAAAAAAAGTATAGTTAAAAAAAGAGTAAAAAAATAATAAATGAGTTGTTAGTTTTATGAAATTTAATAAATTAATTCCAGAGTTAATTGTTTCTGATTTCAAAAAAAGTATTAGTTTCTATGTTAATATTTTAGGATTTAAAATAGAATATCAAAGAAAAAATCCTGATTTTGCTTTTCTTTCTTTTCAAAAAAGCCAAATTATGATTCAAGAAATAAATAATACTTGGAATACTGCTAAATTAGAAAAACCTTTTGGTAGGGGGATTAATTTTCAAATAGAAGTTAAAAAAATTAAACCTATTTTGAATAATTTAAAAAAGAATAATTATCCAATTTTTGTGGAGCCAAAAGAAAATTGGTATAAAAAAGATAATCAATTTTTAGGAAATAAAGAATTTTTAGTACAAGATCCAGATGGATACTTGTTAAGGTTTTTTGAAGATTTGGGTGTTAAAAAAGTTAAATAATTTATTCTCTCCAATATTTTTCTTTTTTTAGTGCGTTTGCACAAATGACTTTTCCAGAAATGTTTATTTGTTTTAATTTTTTTATCATCCATGCATTTTTATTTTTTTCAAGAATCGGGTAAGGGGCTTTTATTTCATCACCAGCTGGAGTAAATCCACATTTGGGATAATAATTTGGGTGTCCCAAAACAAATACTACTTCAACGCCTGTTTTTGATAATTTTTTTAAACCTGTTTTAATAAGTTTTTTTCCAATTCCTTTTTTTTGAAAATCTGGCAAAACTGCTAAAGGAGCAAGAATCATTGCTGAAATATTATTTTTTGAAGAAATAGTTGCATTAGTAAATAAAATGTGTCCAACAGGTTCATTTTTTTCAAAAGCAATTAGTGATAGTAAAGGTTTTGCTGTAGGGTCAGTTAAAAGATTTTTTACTAATTTAACAATTTCTTTTCCTTCTTTTTTTCCAAACGCTAAATTATTAATAAAATATATTTTTTCTGAATCAGAATTATTACTTTCTCTAATTTTTATCATATTAAATCATTACACCATTAAATTAATAAAATAATTAAAAATAAATATTTGTAATTGTTGTGTTATTGTTTTTTCTTTGAAATAGCAATAATATTAAGATGTCTTTTATCTGCGCCTTGCCAAATTTTAATAATTTTAAAAGTATTAAATTCTTTTTCTAAAGTTTTTTTAATAAAATTATAATGTATTAATCCTTTTTCTTCGCCCTCAAGTGGTACACAAGTTCTAGCACTAGTTATTTTACATAAAGTTTTTTCTTTTCCAAATGGAAGTATTTTTTTGGTGTTAATTTTTGTATATTTTCTATTTCTTCTCACATTTACAAAAATAAGCCCGTTTGGTTTTAGAATTCTTTCTATTTCTTTTATTGTTTTTCTTATTCCTTTAATATCGCTATGACAAATTACACCAGTAGTTAATATTGCATCAAAAAAGTTGTCAGCGTATGGGAGTTTTTCATATATGTTTCCAATTTTTAAATTTGCTTTAAGATTTTCTTTTTTTAACCAATTTTTTGTAATTTTTATTCCTTCTTTAGAAATATCTATTCCAAAAGAATCAAAACCTTCTTTTGCAAAATAAACCACATGTCTTCCAGATCCACTTCCTAAATCAAGAACTTTTTTTGCTTTATTTTTTTTAAGAATTTCTACAAAGTCTAAAATACCTTCTTTTAACCCAGTAAAATATTTCCCTTTATTTTTGAATATTTCATTCCATTGGTTCATTTAAAACTAACATATTTGAAATTTAAATATCTTTATGGGGGGTATTTTTTCTTGTAATAGTTTTCTTTAAAAACCTAAATAAACCTAGTTATATTGCCAGTGATGAAGTAAATCCCTTCCGAGCGAGAGCGTTGACGAATTAATCCAACTCTGAGGCATTTTAATAACTAAAATTGGATTTGGCAAAATGATTTCAAAATTAAGAAAAAATATTAAATTTTTACAAGAGATACTTGCTTGGCCATTTATTAAATTAAAAATAAATCCAAATTTAGTTTCTACCTTGGGTTTAGTGTTAGCTTTAATTGGGGCATATTTTGTATTTTTAGAAAATTGGGTTTTTGTTTTAGTATTTTTTATCCTAGCTCCAACAATGGATTTAATTGATGGGACTGTTGCAAAAAAATTAAATAAAACTAGCAATTGGGGAAATTATTTTGAAACAATGATAGATAAGTTTGTTGATTTTATAATGCTTGCTTCTTTTGTTTTTTTATTTCCAGTAGCCTCAATTTTAGCACTTGGAACTTCTATGATTTCTTCTTATGCAAAACCAAGAGTTAGTTTAATTATTATTACTGATAATAGGGATTGGCCTGCAATTGGAGAGCATGCTGATAAATTAATTATTTTACTTTTATCTTTGGCTTTAACAATTTTTGTAGGACCTGTTTTTTATGGGTTTAGTTTTATTGAAATAGCACTTTATGTTATTGCATTAATTTCTTTTATTGGAATAATGCAGAGAATGTTTTATGCAAAGAATTTAATCAAAGAAGCTGAAAAAAAAGGAACACTTCTGCCTTATATTAAAAATAAAAAAGAAAGATGATTAAATTTTTAAAAAATAATTTTTTCGTTTAAGAATTATTTTTTTATTTGATTTTATTTTTTAATTATTTTTTCAATTTCAATTAAAAAATGTTTATTATTTTTAACTTTTATAAAATTAATATCTTTTCTTATTTTCATTTTAGCATCGCTGTTTGAATCACCAATTGCATAAGCAAGTATTTTTTCTTTTGGGCTAACTTCAAGTTCATTAAGTGCACGAAGTACTCCAAAATGCTTTCCAAGCATTACTGGATTTATTGAAATGCCAGTAACAATATCTACTGCAACTAAATCAACTGGGCTTCCAAACTTTTTAGTTTTAATAAATATTTCTCGTTGCTCGTTACAAATTTGTTGTGCCTTTTTAACTAATTTTTCTCTTTCTTCTTTATTATTTTTTTCAAGTTCAAAACCAATTCTTGCGTCGTTTATTATTTCATTATGATTTGCTTTTTTTATATTAAATCCTGCATATTTTAATTGTTGTTTTATTTCTTTTCCAAGTAGCATTTTATATAATAAAAATTGATCAATGTTTGAAAATGTTTCTCTTTTTACAATTGGCTTTTTTGAAACAATTGCATTTCCATTTTTAAAAACAACTTCTCCATTTTTTAATTTAAATTCATTAGTGTATACTGCTTGATCTAAACCAAGCGAACCATAAATTAAACTTTTTTCTAACAAACCATTTTTCTTAATAGTATCTTCAAATCCATTTTTAAGGCGTAATTCTCTAACTGACCTAGCAGTAATAAAAATCGTAATAAATCCATTTTCTTGAGCTTTTTTTAATATTTTAACTGAATCTTTTGTTAGCACCGGCGAAGTATTTGGAATATATTCAGGAGTTGAAGTCAATACTCCATCAATATCTAAAAAAAGAATTTTTTTCATAGAAAAATAAGATTCAATACTATTTTAATTCTTCTTTTTCTAATTATTTTAGTGATTTTTATGAGTGAAGATGAAATAAGTGTTAATAAAGTTGAAGCAAAAGAAGAAAATATAGTAGATTTTAATGATTGGATAAAAACAGAATTAAGAGTTGGATTAATTCAAAATATTGAAGATATAGAAGGTAAAGATAAATTATACAAATTAAGGGTTAGTTTTGGTGAACTAGGAGAAAGAACAATTCTTGCTGGTTTAAAACAATATTATGTTAAAGAAGATTTATTAGATAAAAAAGTAATTTTTGTTTTTAATTTAGCTGCAAAAAAACTAGCAGGAATAGAAAGCCAAGGAATGATACTTGCTGCAAAAAACGATGCTAATGAATACAAAATTTTCTTTGCAGATGTTTCTATAAAAGAAGGAACTCGTTTAGAATAATAAATTAAATATTATTGGAAATGCAATAATTGTTCCAATTGTTGAACCAATATTTACAATTGCTGCAACTAATAATAAATGAGTTACTTTATTTGAATAAAATCCACTTACTGTTGAAACACTGCTTAAATTTTCAAAATCTTTTACAAGGGGTGGATTAAATTTTGTTTCGCTTGCTGCTGCAAACCATCCTGCAGCAAATGCTGGGTGAACTGAAGTAAATGGTGCGGCTAAAAATGCAACAACTATTGAAATTGGGTGTGCTCTTGCAATTATTGCCCCCACTGCAGAAAATACTCCATTTATTAAAAACCAAATAAGTAAAGCTTCAAGGGTAGTTTCTAATCCCTTAAAATAAAAAAGTATAATAAATGTAATTAAAAATAATGCTGGAATAATCCATTTTAAATATTTAAAATAACTTTTTTTTGTAGGGATTTCACTTATTTTTTTAATATCAACTTTTTTATTATTTTCAATAATATCTACAATTCCATTTAAGTGTCCAGCTCCAACAATTGCAACTATTTTTTTTGCATTAATTTGTCTAATTTTTTCTGCTAAAAATTCATCTCGCTCATCAACTAAAACTTTTTTTATTGATGGCATTTGATTCCCAAGTTCTTTCATTAATTTATTTATCAAATCATCTTTTTTCAATTCTTCAATTTTTTCTGGAGTAATAGTTTCTCCCGCTCCAAATAATCCTCCAATAATTCCTGTTCCAAGTTTTATTTTTTCACGCAGTGTCATTAAAGAAAAAGCTCGCTTTAATGTAATTTTAATATCTCTATCCAAGAGTGCAATTGGTTTTTTTATTTCTTCTGACTTTTTTATTGCAACAAGCATTTCTGCTCCTGGTTTAACTCCAACAATTTGTCCAAGTTGTTTTTGCATATTGCTTAATAAAATATTTAATAAAAATAAGTAAGTTTTTCCTTCTTTTACAATACTTACAATATCCATTTCTTCCCATTTTTTGTTGGATATTAGTTGATGAAACCGATCTTTATCAAGTTCAACCCCAATAACATCTGGTTGTTCTTCTAAAATTGTTTTTTCAACAAGAATGATTGAATCTTTTGAAATGTGGGCAGTTCCAACAAGAATAATTTCTTTTCCTTCAAAATAAACTCTGCGAATCATTCTACAAAATAAGGTTATAAAGTATTTTAAAGAATGCTTTATTTTGTTAAAAAAGTTATTTTTTTATAAAAAAGCCTTTTTTTTATAAAAACCACTTTTATTCTTGGCCTATCAAAAAGGTTTAAATACTTAGTTTAGTTTAATTATATTATGAATTACAAATTACTTATTTTAACAATACTTTTTGTATTAATACTAGGTTTTGGGTCTGCACTAAGCATTGATGCGCAAGATTCCTTCTCTGAAGGGACCCAGTGGAGTTTTATTGCGAATTTTAATTCTCTTACAAATGGGGAAAGTGGGGAAATTTTAGTTTCTAATGAATTATTATTAAGAGTGTTCAAATTTAATAATCAACTTTATGTTGAAGATTCTTTAATATCTTCAAAAGTAACTTCTTACAAATTAACCGGAGATTCTGTTACTCTTTCAGTTGTTGGTTATCCTGAAGGAATTATTAATATTTTAATTAAAAGATTAAGTGGTGCTGCGGTTGTTAATGAAGTTAGTAAATCAATAGAATTTGTAAAACTATTTAGTAAATCTGAACAAGATAATTTAAAGATTGAAGTAAACAATTTACAAACAAAAATAAATACTTTAGAAGAAAATCTTACAACAAAAGATCAACAAATTTCTAATTTAGAAAGAGAAAATTCTAAATTATTAAGTGATATTCAAACATTACAATCAAATATTCGTTTACTTGAACAAGATGGAAAAACAAACGAAGAAATAATTTCACAAGTTAAAGACGATTTGGATGTTTTATTAGTTGAAAGAGAAGAAGCAAGAAAATCTCCATTGACTGGACTTTTTATGTTTGGTGCAGAAAATTCGAGTGTTTTATTTGTAGCACTTTTATTAATTATTTTGGTAGTAGTTGGGATTTTTATAAAAACAAGAAAAACATCAATTTATGATTCTCCAATTTTTGACAATGCTGGAGATTTAGATTATACTGATGCACTTAAGAATGCTTCAAATAAATCAAAGCCTTCAATTTTTCAAATTTTTTCAAATAAAAATAAAGAAGTAAAAGAAGACTCTAATGATTCAAATAAAGGAAAATGGGCTACTGAATCATATTTTCCAGAAAAAAACACTGATTTAGATTCAGAAGATAAAAAATTTGATCTTGGCGATTTAATTAAAAAATAAATTTTATTTTTTTAACGGTTTTTTTAGTAATTATTTTTTTTATAAGTTAAATAATTAGTTAACTTTTTTTGATTTAATTTTTTATAACAAGTGCAGTTCCAACAATAACAAGTATTATCCAAATCCATGGATTAAGAATGCTTAATGGGTCTGGAAAAGATGGTAATGCTACGCCTATTCCCATTCCTATAAGAAATATCCCTGCTTGAAACTTACTCATGCTAATATTACACATAAGTAGTTTAAATAATTTTCTTTTAGAGCTTTTTAACCTCTAAATGGGGTTTATTTTTAAAGGTTATTTTTACTAATTTTATTATGAAGAAAGTTTGTTTTATTGAGTTTGAAGGAATTTTAGATAGTTCTGAAAATTATAAATTAAATACTCAAAAAGCAAGAATTTTTTTGAAAAAATTAACTGATTTTTGTAGTATTAACAAAATTGAATTAATTTTAATTTCTGGATTTCATCATAAAATTGCAGAAGAAAAATTTAGTAGAAGTTTTGTGAAAAGTTTTTTTAAAAAAGAAAAGTTTTTTTATGTTGATGATAGTTATTTGAATTCAAAAACAGAATTTGATAAAAAACTTCACATTGAAAATTTAAAAAAAGACAAAGAATTTACCGACAGTTATTTTAAACAAGTTTTAATTCAACAATTTTTATTTGACAATAATATAAAACCGCAAGACGTTATTCTTTTTTGTAATGATGTTTGGGTTGATGCTTATTACACTACTAGATTTTCAAAAGTTGATTTTGCAATATTTGAGGATAATGTTTTAGATAGAGGAAAAAGAATTGATAGAATTTCAGGGCTTGCTTATTTTAATTTAGAATTTGATTCTGCAAAAATTTTAATTGAAAATTTTCCAACAACTGATTTGAGTGCGCTTGATAAATTTGTTTTTAAAAAGATCCAAGAAGCCTTACTAAAAGATGTTGATTTTTCAAAATTGGTAAAAAAAGTTAATGATCAAACTAAAGATAATATTGATAAAAATAAAAATAATTTATCTTCTTTAGAAGATAATAAGGGAGAGCTTTTATGAATTTTTCAAATGGTTTAATTGTTCCGCTTCTAACTCCTTTTAATTGTGATCTTTCTATTGATAAAATTGCTTTCAAATCTAATATTGCTCGATTGATGAATAAAGGTGTCAGGAATTTTTTTGTATTGAGTAAATTTGGTGAACAAGAATTTTTAGATTTAGAAAAAGAAAGGGAAGTAATTAAAATTGCTCATGAAAATATTAAAAAGAATGATAATTTTTTTGTTGGGTGTTTTTCTCAATCAACTCAAGAAATAATTTCAAAAATTAATTTTGCCCAAAAATATACTAATAATTGTGTAATAAATGTTCCATATTTAGCACTAACTAATGAAGTTGAATTTGTAGAATTTTTTGATGAAATTTTTACAAAAACTAAAGTAAATATTTTTATTTTAAATGATCCTGTTGTTTTTAAAAGAAATATTCCTATTGTTGGATTGAATAGGATTGCTAATTGGGAAAAATTTATTGGGGTTTTTGATTTTTCAAAAAATCCAGTGTATTTTAGTGCAATTTCAGATTATCATCAATCTTTTCAAATTTTTCAAGGTGTTGAAGAATTAGCAATAGAATCTTTTAATCGTAAATGTAGTGGTTTAGTTTTAGCTGCTGCAAATGTAGTTCCAGAATATTTTTTAAATATAAAAAATGATTTTTATACTAATGGCTATAATTATCTAATTAGAGATGAATTAAAGATTCTCACTTTGATGCGAGATAATTTTATGGATAAAAAAATTCAATTATATAAAAAAATTCTTTCTGAAGAAGGAATAATGCAAGAATATTTCTCAAATGAACTTGCGCCTTTATCTAATTCTGAATTAGAATTAGCTCAATCTTTTGTTGAAAAGGTTTTTTCATAGTTTTTTTGGGCTTTCAAAAACCTTTAATATTACTTAATTCATTTTTATAATATGTACTCAATAAGAGATATTCGTGCTCGGCAAATTTTTGATTCTAGGGGAAGCCCAACTGTTGAGTGTCAATTAAAAACAGTTTTTGGAGTTTTTGTTGATTCTGTTCCTTCGGGTGCTTCTACTGGG
>CAZBHA010000024.1:0-10235 GCA_964491675.1 uncultured archaeon | reverse complement strand
GAGTTAATGGATCTTGACGAGGGTCGCAACCATCACAAAATCCTAATTTTGCTATTTTAAAATCAGCTTCACTGTATTTTATTGCTTGCATATTGTCTATTGAATGATGTACTGCTTTAAAAAAACGCAAGGGAATATAAATTTTTAAATTAGTTTTTGGAAGTAATCCAATTTTAATTTCTTCATTAGTTATTATATCTCTAATAACAAGTTTTGGTAATTTTTCATAAGTTAATGGGTCTATTTTATCTAAAGGGATATTAAAATAAAAAGTTCCAATTGGGCAATCTGCCTCATTACAACCCACAATATTTAGAAAAGGTGTGTCTGTAGTCTGACTAGTTTCAAGAGCTTGCATTATTGCGTCTGTTGTATTGTCTATTGCAAAAGGAGTGTTATCACTAATAGAAACAAAATATCTTCCATATTTTCCATCCTGAAATTCTTCAATAGTATTGGTTGAAATTGCTTTTATTACTGCTCTAAAATTATTTAAATCACCAGTGTCTTCTGAAAGTAAAAGTACTCTTTCAAAATTTTTTCTTATATTATTTATTTGATCATCTGGATTATTAGTAAGATCACTACTTGAAAGAATAGAAAATCCTTCTGAGTTTATGTTATTTGAAAAATCTAACCAATTTTGAATTTTATATCTAAAATTATAATTAAAAGTTTGAATTGCATCAGATCTAGCAAGAGCTCCTGCATCACTTAAACCAAAATTATTTGTCATTATGTATATTTCATTACTAGTTTTATCTTCAGTAGAAATTAAAGTAGTTATTAAAACAGTGCCAATCATTAACATTACAGCAGCAACAATTATTGAAAATAAATTAAATCCTTTATAGTTCATGTATATCCTTTTTTTTAAAATTAAGTTTGAACTTATTTAAAAGGATTTACTTAATAGTTTTATTCAAAAACTAAAAAAGTTGTCCAAGCAGCATTTAATTTAAAAAAAGTATCTGCTTTTTCTTTATTTGAAAATATTTCTTGAGCAACTTGCTGAGTTAAATCTCCATTTCCAATTGTTTTTATCTTTTGTGCCAAATTCATTACAGCATCTTTTAATTTTGTTTCTTTTCCATTTACTTCATTTTCTTTATCTACAAAACTATATCCGTCTAGCATTATTGCTAAACTTCCAACCCATGGTTCTTGCACTGGGAAAGTTTCATCTAAATAAAGTTTTTTTGGATTTGTTTCTTTAGTTCCGTTTGAATAATTATAAATTAATTGTTGAACTGTTGGATCTTTTAAATTACTAATAAATTCATTTGTTTGAGTTTTACTTACTCCATTATTAATTAATCTTTCTCTTAATTTATCAAGATCTGTGCTCATTAATATTTTTTTTACAGGTTGCTAATTGTTCATCCCATGCTAAAAAAGTTCCTTCTATTTTATCTTGATTATTTTTAGATAATTTTTGTCTCATTTCTTCTTCAAGAGTAGGATTACCAGTAACCATCGAATAATCCGCTTCAAGTGGGCCGTCAATATTTTTACTTAGTACTACTTTGTAAATATTATTTTTATAAAAAACAACATTTAATCCTTTACTTGCTTCGCTTCTTTCTTCTCTTTCAACTTCAACTAATTTATCATTATACATTTTAAGTCCAACATAATTTGACAGTGCTCCGCATGCAACTCCAAATCCTAAACTTGCATAAAACCGCGGTGATTTAAATAAATTCTTTAATTTTGAACCAAATCCATTTGCTTTAAGTGCATCGTCCACACTTCCCAGTGCCTTTTTATTTGTTGTATCAAGTCCCTTGATTGCATTTGTTACATCGTCTAATTGTTTAGTTGATAGTTTGAATAAATCAGTATATGCTGGGTTTGTTGAAGCAGTTCTAAAATTTGCTCCCAGTATTGTTGCAACATCATCATAAGTTCCAGCTCCGGCAGCTATTCCGCTTGCAATATCTGCTTTCATACTTGCAATTGAGCCTGAAGTAATTCCACTTTTTCCGGCAATTATTGAATCAACAATATCATCAGCAATATTACTTGCAGCAACACTTGCATTAGGGATTGATTTTATTGGTGGGCCCATTGCAACAAATTTTCCACTTGTTGGATTATATATTGGGTTAGGTGTTTCAACAATATAAGTTTGTAATTTTTGTCTAATTAAAGTATCAACTTCTCCAGCACTAGTTCCAAAGCTTAATCCAGGAACTGCAGTTTTTATTGCAGGATTTAATGCTGTACTAACATGTCCCTTAGTTTGTAAGAATTTTCCTAGTCCTGGGTCTGAATTTTTTATTGAGTCATTAATTATTCGTTTAACATCAGCATCGCTTAATGTTTTTCTAGAAAGTACTGGATTTTTTATTTTTCCAGTTATACCTTCGTTTGTAAGATTTTTCTTAAATCCTTCTTCTAAATTACTTTGAAGTCTAGATTTAAACTGAGTAGTATACTCTGTTGCATAAGTTGGAACATCTGCTGCAGGAACACCCATTTGTGTCATCATTTTTTTTGCTTCACTTTCAAATCCACTTGAAACTTGATCTACAATAAATCCACTTGTTCCAGAGTAATTAAATTTACTCACACTTCCCATGCCTGTCATAATTCTTTCAATTCCACCAACACTTCCTCCAATTGCTGATTGAGTGCCTATCATTACTGGGCTAAAATCTTGTGGACTTATTTCTGCAGTTGAAGATTGGAATATTCCTCCAATTACTGCTATACCTGATAAAGATTTAAATAAATCACTTTCAAACATTGCTCTCCATGGTCCATAAGCTTGAATCATTTCTCCTTTCATCATTGTTGCTGCAGGAATTCCACAATCAAGAACTGCACTTAAAAGTCCATTTGCAATTCCCCCATATGCCGTATTACATACTGCTGAAACACCCATACAATATCCAAAGTAATGATTCATTGCACTTGTTTTTGCTTGGCTTTTTGTTTCACTAACAATTTCTGTATTTTTTAATTCATTTGATTCTCCAATTATTTTAAACTCTGGGTTAAATCCTAATTTTCGTAAATTTTCATTGTACTCACTAAGGTCAATATACTCTGGATTTCCATCCCAAGTTATTCTAAAATAATATGGGTTTTCTACTCCTCTATTTGGAATTCTAGCTTTATCTTTAAAGAAAATTGCAAGCCAATCATCTGGGTGAAGTGTTCCAGTTGAAACAGTTATTACTTCACTTTCTTTACCCTCTGCATTTCCTGAAGTTTTATTTATTGTTTTTATACTAAATTGAACTCCGCCTGCAGAATATTTTGCTCCCTCGGAGTGACTTGCAGTTGCAAACTCTCCTGGTTGTGCACAAATTTCAATATCTTTTTGATATGCTGTTTCATTTTGACTATCATTTTCTTCTAAGAAAGTTTGATTATCAATATCAACTCTAGCTTTTCCTCCGCCAATATATTCTTTAGTGTAAAAAATTTCTTTTGTAGTTTTATCTCTAATTATTATTTTTCTTATTCCTAAGAATTTTTTGTTTTCTTCTTTTGGTATTATTTCAAAATAAACTCCTTCTGGAACATTTGATTTAACACTAGCACTAATACAACTTTCTCCTTCTGAAAAGAATAAAGTGTTTTGTTCTAAATCTATTTTAAGTCCACCAACATCTCCAGTGTCAGTTAGTCTTACACAATTATAATTCTCTCCACTTTTTACTAAACAATTATTTGAAAAGTTTCCGCTACTTACTTCACTTACCATTTTTACTATTTGTGCATCAAATGCACTTCGTGCCTCTCCAACTAAGTTTTCATTTGCATTAACTGTAACATTAATTGTTTTTTTTGCTCCACTTCCACTCAAACAAATTTCTGCTAGTGCTCCAGCAACAGCTCCTTGACTTAGATTAATTTTATTTCCACTTCCGCTTCCAAATCTGTTTTCTCCAAATAATTTTTTTGAAATTTCTTTTCCAATTTCTTCTAATTTAGTTTCAGCATTTGTCATTGTTGCCCAAGTTGATCTATCATTTCCAAGTTCGTATCCCTTATCAACAGGTATAAAATTTATTAAATTTTCAATACTTTGTTTACATTCTTTAGTATCAATTTTTTGTGTAACTCTTAAAACAATTACTGGGCTTTCAAATTCAACTCCTGCAGTACTATTTGTGAATGCTCCATTAATAGTTATTCGATAATATCCGCATCCTTCTATTTGTTGATCAATAAATATTTGTCTTCCAAATCCAGTTGAAGCAATAAATTGTACAAGATCATCTCCAATTGCAGTTCTTCTAATTAAATAATCAGTGCTTTCTCCACTAAATCCAGTACTTGTATTTGAAGTTAGTTTCATAAATTCTTCTTTTAAAGAAGAAATTGAAACAATATCGCTTTTTAAGTAAAGTTCAATTTCTTCTGATTGTACTCCAAGTTGTCCAAATGTACAAAAGCCCTGTGTTCCGCAAGCCATTGATTCAATATCATTTTGTGCAGAGTATGCTTGAGATTTAGCTTTTTTTAATACAACATCAAGTCGTTTTGCTAAGTATTCACTAGCTTGCAGTGCATCACAATATCCTTCACTACAATTAGTTCCGCTTGCACTCAATGGAGTACTAATTGTTGCTTTTTGAGTTTCTCCACAAACATTTACACTAATTCCACTTGTTGCTTTGCTTTTTTCATCACTAAAATCTACTCCTGCATAAATATTTACATTTATTTTTGTTGAGTCAATAGGTGTTTGAGAAATTTCAGTTATTCCTTTTACTGTAATTGGATGTCTTTCTAATTTCAAAGCTTGATTTAAAGTTAACACTGACATTGATGTGTGAACATTTTGTCCTGGTGAAACTACTAGCACAGGTAGTCCCAAAATTACTTCTCTAGATGCAGCTGTAGCTCCAACAACTCTTACTGGTTCAGCACAAGTATTTTGTAAACTTATTTGTGTACTTCTTTGTCCTCCATCCGCGCTTAAATTAAAAGTATTATCTCCAACTAAACTAGCTTTCAAACAATCCAGTCCAGAATAATGAACTTCTACATCAATCATTCCTAATGTTTCTTGTCCAGTGCTATACCCATTACTAATATTTGTATAATTATTTAAATTATTTTTTCCACTTAAAAGGTCATCATAATTATAAGCGTCTCTTGTTCCACTTCTGTTATTTAAATTTCCAAGTTGTCCTGTGATTAAAATTTTTGCTTTTATTGGTTCGCTAAATTTAGAACTACTTTCTGCAACTAAAAATCTTGTTGGATTTATTGATTGTCCTTTTTCTAAACTCACTGCGGTATTTGGTTCTACACTCAAACTTAAACTAGATCCATAATCTTTGTCTATTGAAAAAGTTATTCCTTCTACAGGGAATTGACTAATATTTGTAACAAAAATTGGTTGCACTGCTATTGCTTTATTTTTAGGAGAATCTTGTGCTAAAAATAAAGTTATTTGTGCAGGATAACTTAGAGCAATACTAGGGTTAATTAAATTTACAGTTACATTTAATCTTTTTGTTAAATAATTTGAATCCCAAATTATTTGATAACTAAAAGTTTCGTTTCTTGCAAATTGTCTTTCAATTAAATTATTTGCAGTTATTGTTACATTTCTTGTTTCTCCAGGTTGTAGAGAAATATCTTCTCCTCTTACAATAATATAACTTCTTGTTGTATTTTCTTTTGTTCTATTTGTTAAGTAAATTGTTTGATCGCAATTATTTGTTACTTCAATTACATCACTATCATTTGATCCAGCTCTTCCAAGTAAATTCATTGTCAAACTAGTTGGTGTAATTTTTAAACAACTTTGATCTAATTTTTTATTATAACTAATATTTACTACTCCGCTAGTTTCTGCTAAGAAACTTGATTCAACCATTCCTCTAAAAGTTATTGTAACTGTCTCATCAGCACTTTCACTAGTTCCAATATATTCAATGTTTATTTGTATTGTTTGATTACTTGTTTTTGTCATTGATGCTGGCAAGAAAGTTGTTACTTTGAAATTCTCATTATCACTAACTTCATAACTTAAATCACTAATATTAAATTCAGAATTATTTCTTAATTCTCCAGTAACTATTTTTTGTTTTTCTCCAATCATCATTTTTGTATTTATTTCTTGAGTGAATGAAAGTACTTTTGTTGTTGAAATTAAAAGAGATTCTTGTTTTGTTTTGTATTTTGGCACACTCACTTCAACCGTATAAATTCCAACTCCAAGATCATTAGTAACACGATAGTTTCCATTTAAACCAAATCCTTCAGTATTATTTCCACTAATACTTTTTACAACTTCTCCGCTTTTGTTTAATATTTTTACAAGTGCACTACCAACTCCACTAAGTCCAGAATCAAGAACTCTTACTGTAAAATTTTTTCCAAGTAAAACATTTTTTTCACTCAATTCTACAATTAATTCTTTTTCAATTACTGAATTAAAAATTATTTGTTTAAATATTTCTTTTTTTCCAAGTGCTTCAAATTCAATTGTTTTTGCTCCAGCTTCACTTGTTTTAAAATAAAATCTAATTTTTTGTAATCCATTTTGTGTTATATTTACTGTTGTACTTGCATTGTTTTGTGCGCTTGTTGTGCTTCTGTCAGTAAAACCAAGTGTTGTTCCGCTTTGTGCTCCTAAAAAAACAACATCATTATTATCACTAGTTACATTTACTTGTAAATAATCCCCTTCTAAAGAAGTGAATTCTGCTTCAAGTCCATAAACACTTCCTGTGATTGCTTCAAAACCAAGTGTATCATAAAAGTTTTCATTCTCATCAACAAAATTTAATGCTACACATAAATCATCAACACATTCTGGAAGAGATTCATAAAGAACTAATTCTTTTGTTAGTGTAGTTGCATAAAGTCCGTTTTTTTCTTCTGCACTTGCATTAAGCCCAAGTACTTCGTCACTTGGAGTTCTATAAAAATCACTTTGTACTTTTGCCCATGCTCTATATTGGATTGGTACTTTCCCACTTGTAAATTCACTAACTCTTATTTTTGCTTTTAGAGTATAAGTTCCATTTGGGTTTGTTAAAACTGCTTCTCCCCATTTATTTGCTTCTCCGCTAAAACCTTGATTTGATCTATCAATTGCTTCGTTTCCTGGGGCAGGGTCTTTAGTAAATGAATAAGAATAATTTACTTGAGCTTCATTTATTTCTATTCCAAATAAAGCGATATTATCTTCATCTGCAAATTCACTGCTGTCTAGTCCAGTTCTAATATGAACTCCTGCTTGTTCACTAGTTAATGGAAAATCAACTTTAAAAACTGCATAATAAAATGCGCCAGGAGTAATTCCTTGTATTGTGTCTCCGTTTTCATTTTCAAGTCTAACAAATTCTATTTGGGGAGCAAGTGCATCACTTCCCTTTTCATAAACTATTACTTCAATTTCTTTTTTGCCTTTTACATTAACAGTGGTTTTGAAAACATTTCCATCATCAGTTGTAACTTCAAGGTCAACAACTTGTCTATTTTCTGCATTGAAAAATATTTTTCCGTTTTCAATATCTCCATCAAATAAAATTTGTCCATCAATTCCGCTAACTCTTGCTTTTCCACTAACAAGTTTTCCATAAATATCTCTTAGAGTTATTTCAACAATGCTTGGTTTTTTCTCCATTTTTATATAAACTTTAGTTTCAGTAATTTGTTCTCCAACTTCAACAAAAGTTGATCCTTGTCTTATGTCAGTATCGGCTAGTATTTGGTAAGTTTTTTCTTTTTGTACAATAATATCTCTAAATCCATCTATTCTTGTTGAAAGTTCATCCAGTCCATAAGGATAAGTATTTCCATCTTCGATAATAAAAATTTCTAATTTAGCATTTGGGATTGGATTTGCTAGTTCATCAATAGTAAAAATGTCTAATCTAGTTGAATTCATTGAAACTGCTTCAGTTAATACAATTACTGCACTTTCATTTTCTCCTGTTAAAACTTTTATTCTGTTTGCTAAAAATCCTTCTTTATATGCTGTAATAATAATTTCAGAATCTGGATTAAGTCCACTAAATTCCACTCCTGTTGAAGTAGTAGTTTTACTCATTAATTTTACATTTTTATTATCAAAAATTTGTACAATTGTTCCGCTAAGGGGTAAGCCTAATTGATTAACTACATTAACAATTAGTTTTTCTCCTCCTTGTTTTAAAGTAACATTAAATCTTTCTTCTTGTTTTCTTAGAGTTATGCTAGATGCTTCTTTTTCAGTATCAAAAGTAATATACCCTTCTTTTGCAACAGTAATTCTTAGCGGAATTCCTGTTTGGATTGGTCCACTTACTACTCCTTGGCTTGTTACATCGTCAATTAAAATAGTGCCAGTTTCTTTATTATAAACAGTTACTTGTGCATTTTCTATTGTTTGATTTAATTCATTATTTACTGCGATTAAAAAAGCTGCTTTTCCAACAAATGCGCTTCCATCAGGTTTTATTGAAATATCTTTTATAGTATTTGGTAAAAATGCTATTGTTTCTTCTATTGGTAAGTATCCATCAGCAGTTATTTTTAATAAAACTAAAACTCCTTCTGGAACTGAAGAATTTTTAAAATCTCCTGTACTGTCTGCAAAAAAAGTATATTCTTGGTTATTGTATCTAACTGAAACATTTGCACTTGTTACTTTTGTTTGAGTTTCACTATCAATTAATCTAAGTTTTGCTTCAATGCTAGTAAGGTTTTTTTCAAAATAAATATTTTCAACTTTTTTTCCTTCAATTAAAACTAGTTCTCCGCTAAAAGGTTGATAACCTTCTCTTGTTGCACTTAAAAGTAATTTTGTTCCAATTGGAAGTGGGGGAATATTAACTGAAGTTCCATCTCCAATAACTAGGTCTTGATGAATTAAAACTCTATTTTCTTGCATTACACTTAATTTAACATTTTGCAGTCCCTGTCCAGTTGCACCATCTTTAATATTAAAAGTAATTTCTCCTGTTGCAAGAGTATTTGGCGCAATTACAATACTTAGTAAAATTAAAATTGCAATAAAAATTGAAATTGTTACAATAAAACTAGGAACTCCCTTATCTTCAAAAAAATCAGAGTATGCATAAACAGGAACTCCTCGTGCGTCAAGTGCATCAAGCACATCAAAGTATTTATCTTCTAAAGAAGTGTAAATTCCTGAAACTTTCTCTGAAAAACCCATTATTTTCTCACTATATATAGTAAAACAATTAATTGCTATATGGATTAGTGCAACTGTTATTAATATATCTTTTGCTGACCGCTTCCGATCGGTCGGACCGGGGTACTACCTCTGTTGAGGTAGGACTTATTTTGTGTTTTATTTTTGAGAACTTAGCGGCTTATTTTTTGAATTTTATTTTTCCTTCGGCCCAATTAAACCAGCACGAATAGATTCGTGCGCCATCTGTGCACCGTTGGTAGCACTTATTTTTTGAATTTTATTTTTCCTTCGGCCCAATTAAACCAAATAACATAAACAATAATTATGTATAAGAGTAAGGTCAGTCTGAATAATAAATCATGTGCAAGTTCAAAAACTTCTGCGTTTTGTAACATTATAATATTTAGAGTAATCCAAATTCTAATAAAATTAAAAATAATTCCACTAAATATTGCAACTCCTATTCCAACTAGTTTTTTTTCAAATTTAATTCCAAAACTAGCAATCATTGCACTTACTAAAATAATTATTTCAAGTACTCCAGTGCAAAGCCAAGAAATTACAATTAATTGATTTGTTTGGTTTATGATGAATGAATATGCAGTTTCCATTTCAAAATCTACTAATCCAACAAAACTAGTTTCAACTCCTTGTAATAAAAGAAGGCCTTGACTAACTGCTCCTGTAAAAATTTTTAAGGGATTTGAAAAACCATATAAAATAGTACTTAATAATAAATAGCAAATAACAAAACCAAGCACAAAAAAAGTAAATTGTTTTCTTTTATTACTTTTTATTTTTTCTTGTTGTTCTTCCCAATAAGAAAGTATTTTTGAAATTTGTTTTTTAGAAAACTCTTTTATTAAAATCTTTTTTGAAGAATTTTTTTTATTC
Organism: uncultured archaeon; assembly: GCA_964491675.1. Lineage (GTDB taxonomy): Archaea > Iainarchaeota > Iainarchaeia > Iainarchaeales > JAAZKV01 > JABIDZ01. Next base: position 220 of record CAZBHA010000024.1, on the reverse strand, counting down.
ATTATTATATCAATTCTTTTGTATATTTTAATTCTATTGTTTGAATAATTTTAACCGGATTTATTGTAATTTTTTTCTATTTTTTCAAGTTGTACAAAAACCAACTTGCATTATCTAAAGATAATGCATTAGATAATTATTCACTAAGTTTTTATATTTGAAAATACTAATTATTGCACTGTGTGAATGTGGTGTTTAAAGTAGTTTTTGTAAATGAAAA
>CAZBHA010000023.1:0-10448 GCA_964491675.1 uncultured archaeon | reverse complement strand
TGGTTTTGATAAAAACATAATTAAATCTAAGATGGAAAATTTTGAGTTGGTTTATTCAAAAAACATTGATACTTGGGATTATCAGTGGAGTTATTCAAGACTTTTTAATCAAGGGCTAAGTATTAATTCATCTAAAAATTTAATAAAAAATATTGGGTTTGGGGTTGATTCATCTAATAATAAAGGCTCTGGAAAAAGATTTTCTTTTATTAAATTGGAAGAAGTTTCTTTTCCAATTATTCATCAAAAAAAATTGTTCCCTATTAAAAAATTTGATATTGATTTTTACAAGTTTTTTAATAGGTCTATAATTAAAAGAATTATTGATTTTTTAAGGTATTTTTAGGTGTTTAGTTAAATTTATATTATTGAAAAAATATGTTTTGATTATTATGGGTGAAAAAGTAAAAGTTTTATCAAAAGGTAAATTAGTTAATACTACTTTTGAAATTGAATTAAATAAACCGACTTTTGTTGGTCAATCAAATCAAATACATATACAAACGAATAAGAATCGAATTGAACTTGGTCAAGACGATTATTTAGCCTATGCTTTTACTGTTTTAGTTGCGGAAAAAAATTTGAAAAATTTGAAGGGTATAAAATGACTTTTATTGAAAGCGAACAAATAATAATATTTTTCAAAAAAATTAATCAAAGTGCTATTGATTACATTTTAATTAGGAATATTAATGGAGAATTGCCCAATTCGTTAATAGTTGGTAAAGATATTGATATTTTAGTTAATAAAAATAATAAAAAAAAATTTGTTGAGTTTATGGAAAATAATGAGTTTGTAGAAATTAAACACCCATTTAGTAAAGATAAATTATTGTATAATTTAGACAAATTTAGGATGTTTAAAAATGATTCTGGGGTTTTAGTTGATGTTTGTTTTCAATTAGCTAATCGAAGTACTAATTTGGGGGAATGGATTCCACTGCATCAAAGTATACAAGAATCTGCGTTTAAAAATAAAAAATTTGTTAAATTTGGAAAAATAAGTTATTTTTGTCTCAGTTTGGAAGATGAATTTGTAACTTTGGTTTCTAGGTCAATTTTAGATAAAAAGAAATTTCAATTAGGGTATATCAAAAGAATAGAATATTTATTTGGAAAAATAAATATGGTTGAAGTTAATTCTAAGTTATCTTTAATATTTTTTAAATATGCTCCTATGATTTTAAAAAAATTGAAAAATAAAGACTATGGTTCGATTGTTAACGATTATATTAGTTTTAAAGATTATTAGGTGTTATGATGAGCAATCCTGGAGTAATTTTGTTAGATGGAATAAAAAATAGAGCCCCTTTCAAAAGGTTTGAAATTGAGGATAATATTGGGGAATGTGTTCATATACATGTTAATAATTTTAGGTTTGATTTGACAATAAAAGAGTTTTTAGAATTTTCAAAAACTATTAAGCATTCACTGAATGGATTGGATATTTTAAAAGGGTATAATATAAATGATTTTGATCCTTATTTTCTCAAAGAATGTTCTCCTTTTTTAAAAGATTTAGTTGATATTAAAATTGAAAAGATTAAATTATCTGAATTGAGATTTATTGTTCATTCAAATTATCAGGGTAAATTAAACTTATTTAGAATAAAACCAGTTTCTGAAATACCTGCGTATTATTTTTTGAAAGGAGAAAAAAAATATTTTTTAGATTATAATCAATATAATTATTTTAATCAAAATAATGAAAAAAGATTAATTGAGACTTTAAATTCTATAAAAAGAAATGGATATCCTTACAAAAATCAATATATTATTTTATTTAATGATAAAAATTATGTTAGAGATGGGCAACACAGGGCAGCAATACTCGCAAATTTATATGGTAAAAATAAAGAAATCAATGTCATGCGCTTTTATTTTTCTGGAAAAAAATATATTCTTCATCCAGTAATTTCAAATTTTAAGGCGCTTTTAAGGTTTTTTTTTACTAAATTTATTAAGTTTATAAAACATGTTTAACTTGGGATTTGTATGAATGTTCTCTTTGATCATCAAGCATTTTGGTATCAAAATTTTGGTGGGGTTTCAAGATATTTTTCTTGCTTAATGGAGGCATCATGGAAAAACAATATTTTTCAGTTTGAAAATTCAGTACTGTATTCTAATAATATTTTTATTAATGAGTATTCATTTATCAAAAGTAAATCTTTTTTTCCAAACATAAATTTCATTGGTAAAAACAAATTATTTTTTATGCTGAATTATATGAATAAGAAAAACACGCTTAACAAGTTGAATTCAGGGTATTTTGATGTATTTCATCCAACATATTTTGACACATATTATTTGGATAAGGTTGAAATTCCATTTGTGTTAACTTTTCATGATCTAACAATGGAGAAATTTCCAAGTTTATTTTCTGAAACGGTTTTATTCAAAAATGAAAAAAAATTGCTTTTGGACAATGTGTCTAGGGTGATTGCAGTTTCAAAAAATACTAAGTCTGATTTAGTTAACTATTATGGTTTTGATAAAAATAAAGTGGATGTAATTTATCATGGGAGTAATTTGAACTTTAGAATGGCAAAGAAACCATTATTTAAAATTCCTGAAAATTTTATTTTATTTGTGGGTGCCAGAGGGGATTACAAAAACTTTAATTTTTTTGTTTCAGCAATTAGTGGGATTATAAAATCTAATAAAAATTTGAATCTTGTTTGTATTGGGAAGCCGTTTTCTGAAAAGGAATTATCTTTTTTGAGAGATGAAGGTATTTTGAAAAAAACTTTTTGTTTTAATGTTAATGATAATGAATTGGCATATTTTTATTCTAAAGCTAAACTTTTTGTTTATCCCTCATTGTATGAAGGATTCGGGTTACCAATTTTAGAAGCCTTTAGTTGTGGTTGCCCTGTTGCTCTAAGTAACGCGAGTTGTTTTCCTGAAATAGCTGGGAAAAATGCGCTTTATTTTGATCCAAAAAGTAAAGAAAGCATTTTGGAGAGTGTATCAAAAGGATTATATGAAGAAAAAACAAGAGAATTATTAATAAAAAAAGGATTAAATAGAGCAAAAGATTTTTCGTGGGATAAATGTGCAAAAAAAACAAAAAAAGTTTATCAGAAGGCAATAAAATGAAATGTAAAATTTGTTATAAAAAATCAAAAAAGATTTTTAATTCAAAAGTATTAGAGAAATATTCAGTTGATTATTTTAAATGTTGTAATTGTGGTTTTATTCAGACCGAAAAACCGTTTTGGTTAAATTTATCATATAAAATCCCGATTGGTAAACAAGATTCAGGGGTTATTGAAAGGAATGTTTATTTTTCTCAAATAGTTTCTCCAATTCTGAAAATATTTTTTAAAGAAAAAAAGTGTTTTTTGGATTATGCTGGAGGATATGGAATTTTTACTAGGTTAATGAAAAACAAAGGATTTAATTTTTATTGGGTTGACAAATACACTGAAAACATTTTTTCTAAAGGATTTGAATATAAAAAACAAAAAATTGATTTAATTACTTGTTTTGAATGTTTTGAACATTTTGAAGAACCAATAAAAGAAATAGAAAAAATGCTAAAACTATCAAAAACAATCATATTCTCAACAAGACTAATCCCGAAAGAAATTCCAGAAAAAAACTGGGAGTATTTTATGTTTGATACGGGAAAGCATATAGCGCTTTATTCAAAAAATACATTAAAATTTATTGCAAAAAAATATGGTTTGAATACATATTCTATTGGTAATTTGCATATTTTTACTGATAAAAAAATTAATATTTTATTATTGTGGTTTATTGTTAATTTATTTAAATTAAAAGTAAAGGTGTTACAATGAATCCAAAAATATCAATTATCACAGTTTGTTTTAATGCTGAAAAAACAATTGAGGCCACAATTAATTCTGTTTTAAGTCAAACTTACAAGGACATTGAATATATTGTTGTTGATGGTAAGTCAACAGATTCTACTCTAAAAATTGTTAAAAAATATAAAATAAGCTTTGTTTCAGAAAAAGATAAAGGTTTGTATGATGCAATGAATAAAGGGGTAAAAATAGCAAAAGGAGAAATAATTTATTTTTTGAATGCAGATGATGTTTTAAAAAATAACAAAGTTATTGAAGAAGTTGCAAAAGAATTTGGGAATAATGATTTAGTTTTTGGAGATGTTGAATTTTTTTATCCAAAAGAAAATAAAACAATAAGAATTGTTAGAAAATTTTCAAAAAAAGATTTGCAAAATGGTTTTATGGTTCCACACCAAGGTTCATTCATAAAAAAGAAATGGTTACAAAAACACCCTTTTAATTTGAAATACAAGTCTAGTGCAGATTTTGATTTTTTTTGTAATATTTCAAAAGAAAATATTAAAGTAAAAAAATTAAACAAAATAATTGCAAAAATGATTGTTGGTGGAGTAAGTTCTGGAAGCATTTCTTATAAAGAAACTGAAAATATAATAAAAAAACACTTTGGATTATTTCAATATTATGTGGTTAAAGGTAATCATATTATTTTTAATTTTTTTAAAAAAATAGTGAAATTTTTTAATTTAAGAATTCATTGGGGTTAATTCGATTATTTTCTCAATTTCTTTAACTAACTTATTTTTCTTATTAATTTTCACTGGTTTTAAATCTTTTAACAATTTCAAAAGTTCTTTTTCGTTTTGTGTCCATTTTATTTCATATTTTTTTTCAAAGGCATTGCAAATTTCTATTTGATGATTATCTACTGCTTCGTTATATTTTTTTAAGCGAGGAAATAAAATAAATTTTTTCTTCAAGGAAATTAAATCAATTATACTTCCAACTCCAGCGTGGCTTATTACAACATCTGCCCAAATAATTTTTTTATTTATTTGTGAATAACTTAAACTTTTTGAATATTTTATTTTTTTAGGAACAAAATTACTTTCGCCAATTTGGGCAAATATTTCAAAACCTTTAAGAGAATCAATTTGTTTAATTAACCTATCAAAAGGATAAGTTGAACCAACCATTACAAATATCTTTTTTTTATCCATAGTTAATCAATTATTGAACCAACATATTTTGCTTTGGGAAAAAACTTTTTTTGTTCGGGCCATTGAATATAAAAGTGATCACATTTGCCATAAATTAATTTTCCGCATAAACTTGGGGAGTTAATTCTTGCAAGTGTTTCAATATAAATTGTTTTTATTCCAAGATAATGCCCAATTAGAAGTGAAGGGTAACCAATTTCTGCACCAGTGCTTATGATTACATTTGGCCTCTCCTTTAAAATTATGTATAAGCTTTGCATAAAACTAATTCCAAATTTAAAATAATTTCTTCTTGAGGGAATTATAAAATAAACTTTTTCTTTTTCCAAGCAAGCTTTTGAGTTTGCGGGTGCAGAAAAATTATCATATTTTTCTCGCATAGATAAATCAACCCCATTAATTCTTTTATCTGTTATAAAAAAATGATTTTTTCCTTTCCAAACTTCTTCTAATTGTAACACCTCAGTTAAGTGTCCTCCAGCGCTTGCAGCAATACAAATTTTCATAATAAAAATATGGATTTAGTAGTTTTTAAGTTATTTGGTTTAAAAATTAGTTTTATTTTCTTCTTCTTGCATTTCTAGAATTTGCTTCATTTAATTTCATTTGGTTTATTGCACTTTTTTCTCGTGCAAGTCCATTAACACCAAATGGACCTGTTAATTCAGCAGCTTTAAATCTTGCGTCTGAAATAGAATTTCTTTTTATTTGGGGGGTAGGTTTTCTTCTAAAAACTTTACCAATTCTACTAAAAAAGTTTCTTATTCGTCCCATAATATATATTCTTAATTTTAAATATAAAAATCTTTCCTATTAGGGGTTATTTTAAAATAAGTGCTAATTGTTTTTCAATTCGTTTTTTATCCATCCATTTATTTATCTTGTTTTTTTTAAGCCAAGGTTGTTTTAACATACTCAAATATTTTTTTTCATTTTGATCTAAATCCATTACAATATCAACTACTTTTTTAGTATCATTATAATCATGATAATTTACAAAACTTTTTGTATTAAAATCACGAGAAATTTCTGGGTTTCCATAATATATGGGAATGGAATTAGCAAGCATTGGGTGGTATATTTTTTCAGTAGTATAACCTATACTAGATTCATTTTCAAAAGCAATTGAAAATTTATAATTTTTTTGATAATTTATTATTTCTTCTCTCCAGTTTCCAAAATGTCTTTGAATAAGTGAACTTATCACATATTTTTTATTAATTGATTCTATTTTTCTAACTGCGCTTGTAATTAATTTTAATTTATTAGAAGGTATTGGTAAAGAATTATTATTACTTTTTCCAGGAGCGTCAATTAGTTTGTATTTAGATAGTTCTTTAAAAAATTCAACTCTTTTTTTTGCATCTTTTGAATAAACATAATTACAAAATTTTGTCTTACTTTTTAATATTTTTTTAGGATTATAATTTTTTGGTTTGATTAAATCTTTTCCTGCTCCATAATAGGTATAAAGTGGAAGTCGTAAATAGTTTTTGTTTTTAATTTTTTCTTCATAATCAAATCCAAAACCAAAAGTACATTTTTTCATATCTACTTTAACATTTTCTCCTGTGAAAAAAACTTTTGTTCCGTTAAACTCAAATTCAGGAATTTCTCTTTTATTAGTTCCATCAAAAATAGAAAAAAATATTACATCTGCTTCTTTTACACTTGTAAAATGCACTTTAAATTTTTCTTTTAGAATATTTTTAAAAAAATGATCCTTTGGAGTAGCTTCTCTGGGCCAATACTTAAACGCAACTTTTTTCATTTTCTTTCCTCTAAAATATAAAATAAATTGACAGAACTACTATTCCAATTAATCCTTGAACTAAAAGAATTGTATAAGTAACTTGTTTTTCCTTCATTGGTTTTATTTTTAAAATAAATTGAGTTAAACTTCCTCCGCGAGGATTAGCTTTAAGTATTTCATTTTTTTGTGGTATTCCATAACACTCACTTTGAAATTTATGTTTTGCTTTTATTAAAAATTCTATAAAAAATAGTGAAATTAATAATGCTCCAAAAGTTTGCATGCTTCCTAAAATACTCATTATTGCTAGGTTTGCACCTATCATTAAAGTTAAAGAGTCCCCTCCATACCAATTAAAAATTAAAAACCCTGCTAGTGCACCAATCATTGCTAGTCCTAAGATAAGTGAAGTAGTTTGTCCGCTAAATAGGGCTATAATAGTTAAAACACTTGTAAGTATTATTCCTTGTCCTGCTTCTAGTCCATTAAAACCCGCAAGCATATTAAATGCATTAGCTGCACCAGTAATTGCTAAAGGAATTATTAATAATGAATAAAATATTCCAAAATCAACTACTCCAAAAAATGGAAGAGTCATTGTAGTTCTTCCAATACTTATTGCCATTAAAGGAAGAGCAGCAATTATTGGAAAAAGAGCATGTTGCCATTGTCTTATTCCCTTTTTCCATCCAATAACATCATCAATAAATCCAACAAATGCAATAATTGCGATAGTACTAAATCCTGCAAGTAAATATCCTAATTGAATACTAAATACTTCTAAATAAGTTGCTAAAAATATTGCACTAAAAATTCCTGCACTAAATCCTAAAAAAACAATTGTTCCACCAAGTTCTGCAACTTTTGGTTTGTCAAATTTATTTAAATCAGTTCCCAAAAATTTTTGGGCGTGCATTCTTCTAATAAAGGGGGGTAAAAGTAAAGCAGTTAGAGTGAGTGCTATTACTAAAGGAATGATCTCAAACATAAGTTATATTGTATGATTTTTTGTTTATAAATATATTAGTACAAAGGCGAAAAGATTCGCCTGCAATCTGTGCATTTCGTCCTATTAGGACTCAATAGCACTTTTTTTATAAAACCGGCTTGCTCCGGTTATGCGCGTGCGCTGTTGGCAGCACTTATTTTTTGAATAAGTTTGCCTGCAATTCTAGTGAACTTCGTTTCTTTGAGGCTCAGTAGCACTTTTTTTATAAAACCGGCTTGCTCCGGTTGCACGCATAAGCTATTGCACCATTTTTAATGGTGCTTTAGATAATTTTATGTGTTTTTTTATTAGCACTTGTTTGTTAAAAAGAGTTCCTAAAAAAAATTTTGTTTTAAGAAAAGTTTATTTTTCAAAAATGCTTTTGTCTAATTCACATTGTTTTAATATTGCATTTACTGTTCCAACATCAAGTTCTTTATGTAATGGAACAACAGTTACAATTATTTTATCTTTTGTTTTTTTCTTTAATCTTGCATGACTTCCTTTGATTCTAACAACTTCAAAACCAAATTCATTTAAAACTTTTATTAGTTTTTTTCCAGAAATTATTTTCATTTGTTTACCACTCAAGCACTTATGCTAAGAGTAGTAACTTTTGCTTTGTGTATTGGATTTTTAATTAGATTATTTTTTACATCATCATCTTCAAGGTATAATTCAATTGCTTCTTTTAAATTTTTTAGCGCATCGTTTTCATTTTGACCTTGGCTAGTTACTCCCAATTCGGGGCAAATTGCAACATATGCAATACTTCCCTTAGTTATAACTACTGATAATTCAAGTTTCATATAATCACTACTCATATTTATCAAAAGATATAATTAAATTTGTTGTTTTTAAACAAAACTAGACTATTGTGCCGGTTATTTAACTTTAAATATTTTCATTCCATTATGTGAATAAACTTCTTCATAGTACTTTTGTGTTTCAGTAGAATTAAAATAAACTTTTGCTAAATTAGTATTATTGTAAGTTGGTCCAAGAACAATTATTTGATCATTTGTTGCATAATAATAAACAGCAACTTGTCCATTATAAAAATCATCAGGAGTTGATTTCCAATTAGTTTTAAAATCATCAAATTGTGCCTGAGGTATAGTTTGTCCGTTACAATTGTATCCTCCACTAACTGCACTACAACTTAAAACATTAGTTTGAAGATCATAATATTTTTGTCCTAATCTAGAATCAACTGAATCTTGTACATAAAATTCAAAAGTTGGTCCTGAATAAAAATTATCTGAAGGTAAAATAATATATTCTGCTCCAATAATATTTTTTACAATTTCATATCCGCGTTCTACGTCAGTTGTAATTACAAATTCAGCGTACATTTTATTTCCAAAATTAGATGCATTTCTATTATCCACTGAAAATTTTCTTTCAGTTACAAATGCAAGTTGGTGTCCATCTCCCCACCAATTAAAAAATTTCGCATCAGTAGAAGTGTTTTCTTCTATCCAGTTCATTGTATCAATCCAATATGGTGAAGAATTTGCAAATGGTGAAAATTGAGTTAAATATAAATCGCTTCCACCGATTCCAATTATTAATAAAAATCCAAGTGCGATAGTAATTGTTTTTCCTTCAATTCCTTTTAGATCATATTTTTTAATTAATTCTAGTATTAAATAAACTGCTAGTGCAGCACCTGCTACAAGACCAAGTCCAAAAATGAAAGTGAATTTTAATTTATACCATGCCATAAAAAGAGTGATAATTGCCCAAAACCACAAAAGTATTTGAGTGTGAGAATCTTCTTTTTTGAAAAAGTATAAACTAATTGGGAAAAATAATAATCCAATTATTGGAAAAATTATTAGTGAATTATATTTTGTTCCAAATGAAATATTTCCTAAACTTTCTTCTCCAACTAAAGATCCAATATGTTGTCTCCCAGTTCCGCTATAAAAAAAATCAGGTTCTGCCATAAAAACTATTACCATTGCAATTAAACCAATATAAAGTCCAGCAATTACAATTGTTTTTGCTAGATCTCGAGTTTCTTTTTCTGATTTGTAAAAGAAAAAACAAATTCCAATAAATCCTAAAACACCTATTGTTGCTCCAATTAAAACAACTTCAAAAGGTAGTCTTGATACACTTGCTAAATTCCCAGTAAGTGACAAAAACCAAACACTTGCATATCCTGTTGAAATTAATCCGTACAAATATGAAATTAAAGTGTAAAGACCTAGTGCAATTGCAATTTTTATTAAAAAATTAAATGGTTCTGATTTTATTATTTTTGAATTGTGCTTTGTTGCGCTTCCACTTATATAAAGTAACATAAACATTGATGCTGGAATTAAAATTAATGGAATTAAAATATTTGCTCGCCATGTAATAGCCATAAGTCCAAAGAATATTCCTGCTAGTGAAGAATTAACTAATTCTTTTTTATGTAATTCTTTATTTTTTATTGCTCTTATTAAAAATACAAATCCAATAACCATCCATACAAATCCTAGTGAATCATTTCCTTCTGCTCCGGCCATTGTTCTATATGCAAAAGCAGGAGTTATTGCTGCTAAAAAAGCAGTAATTAAACCAATTTTTTTACTATTAAAAATTTCTTTTGCTAAAAAGTACATTGATACACTTATTATTGAACCAAATAAAACAGGGGCAATTTGTACTGCAAAAGCAAGGGCTTCTTTACTATAAAATCCTAGTGAAACAATAAAATA
>CAZBHA010000022.1:0-11433 GCA_964491675.1 uncultured archaeon | reverse complement strand
TAGACAAAGTTCATAATTTGGGAATAATTTTTGAGGAGCTGAAAAAATGAAAATAACAGTAAAAGCAAATGCAAATATTGCATTAACAAAATATTGGGGTAAAAAAAATGATGAACTTAAAACTCCATGGAACTCAAACACAAGTGTAACTTTAGAAGGCTTAGAAACAACTACTACTGTAGAATTTAGCGAAAATTATAAAGAAGATAAATTTATTTTGGATGAAAAAGAATACAAAGTTGGTCAAGAAGAATATACTGAAGTTAAAGAACACTTAGATATTATTAGAAAAAAAGCAAACAGTAATTTATATGCAAAAGTAGTTAGTAAAAATGATTTTCCAACAGCCGCAGGATTTGCATCAAGTGCATCGGGGCTTGCAGCATTAACTTTTGCAGCAACTAAAGCAATTGGTTTAGAACTTGATACAAAAGAGCTAAGTATAATTGCAAGAATGGGTTCTGGAAGCGCAAGTAGAAGTTTAATTGATGGATTTGCAATATGGCATTCTAGTGAAACTAGTGAAGGTAGTTTTGCCCAGCAAATTGCTCCAAAAGAACACTGGCTAGAATTTAGAATAATGGCTTGCGTTATCTCAAAAAAACAAAAGAAAATAAAATCAAGAGCAGGGATGAGTCAAAGTGTAAAAACTTCTCCTATATTTCAAAATTGGTATACTACTGCTGAAAAAGATGCACAAAAAATGGTAGAACTAATTAAAGAAAAAAATTTTGAAGAACTCGGAAAACTAGCGCAAGATAATTGTATTTTAATGCATGCATGTGCAATGACAACTAGGCCAAGTATATTTTATTGGCAAGCAGCAACTCTAGAAGTAATACATAAAATTTTAGAATTACAAGACTTGGGTCATAAAGTATATTTTACAATTGATGGTGGACCACAAGTAAAAGTAATTTGCCTTGCAAAAGATGTTGATTTTTTAAAAGAAGAACTAACTAAAATTGGGGTTGACGAAATATTTGAATGTAGGCCAGGGACTGGTCCAAGAGTAGTTGAAGAACATTTGTTTTAAGTGATATTATGAAAATAACTGCGCCTGGAAAATTAATGCTTTCTGGAGAATGGAGTGTTTTAGAAAATCAAGTGCCTTGCATTGTAATGAGTATTGACCAAAAAGTAAGTGTAGAAATAAATGATTCTAAAGAAATAACTTTTTCAACAATAGGTAATCCTTTAAAAGCAAAAGCGATTTTTGAAAATAAAAAATTAAATTTAATCGGAAACGAAAATGAAAAAGCATTTTATTTATTTGTAGAAAAAGCTAGTGAAGCAACTCTAAATTATTTAGAAGAAAATAATATTAAATTAAAAAATTTTTCAATTATAACAAATTCAAGCGATACTCTTGTCACACTAAAAGATGGAAAAAAAGCAAAGGTTGGATTTGGATCAAGTGCTGCAATTGTTGCAGCAACAATTGCGTCAGTATTAAAATTTCACAATCAAGACATTGAATCAAAAAAATCAAAAGAAACAATTTACAAATTAGGGTGCATAGCTCATTATTTAGCTCAAGGGAAATTAGGGAGCAGTTTTGATGTTGCCGCATCAACTTATGGAGGGGTTTTAAAATACCAAAAACCTGATATGGATTTTATTTTAAAAAAAATTGAAGAAAACACTAAAATAAAAGATTTAATTGAAATGCATTGGCCATATTTTATTGCAGATGGTATTACTCTTCCAGATAATTTTTTACTTTCAATTGGTTTTGTTGGTTACAGTGCTTCAACAAAAGAATTAATAACAAAAATTAAAGAATTTAAAAAAGAAAATGAAAAAGAATACACTCAAATTATAAATAAAATAAAAGGAGTTACACTAAATTTAGAACTTGCTTTAAAAAATAGAGATGAAGAAAAAATTATAGGACTTTTAAAAGAAAATAGAATTTTATTAAAAGAATTAAATGATAAAAGTAAAAATAATTTAGAAACTGCTGAATTATCTATTTTGGCAGATATTGCAGAAAAAAATGGTGCTGCTGGCAAATTTAGTGGTGCTGGTGGAGGGGATTGTGGTATAGCAATTTCTTTTGAAGAGAATACTAAAGAAAAAATAGAAAGTGAGTGGGCTAAAAAGAATATTTATTTAATTAATGCTTTTATTTCAAAAAATGGTGTTATTGAAGAAACATATTAATTAAATTTTTTAAAATTAAACTATACAGTATCGGCAAAAGGCATAAAAACAAATTTTTTATTTTCTACACCAACTAAAGCATAATTTCCAAAAGATATGTTAATTGTTCGTCTATCTCTTATATCAAGTTCTTGAACTGCTGAAATAAAATCCAAATCGGTTAAGCCATGTTTTGCTTTCAATTTTTCATAAAATTTTTTTGCCTTACTATTTTTTGGTTTTAAAAAGGATAATCCTAGTTGATGTGGGCCTGGAAAAAAATCCCTTAAACTAGGAATATTGCTTTTTGACATGGCAATTGTTTGTCTGTCAATTCTGTAAAAGATTGGTTTAATTAATAAATAATTTTTTGGAGGATTAGTTTTGTAATTTTCAAACAATATTGATAATCTTTTTTTAATTCTAGTAAAAGTTTCTCCAATATGCATTCTTTTTAATACAACTTTTTTAACTTCGGGATAATTTCTAGAAATATCCATTTCTCTAACCCTTAATCCAAACTCTTGATAAAATTCATTAGTGGGGAAATATTTTTTTCTTGAATTTATTCTGGGATCAATTATTGTTAATTTATCAAAAACATGTGCTGAATTTTTTTTCTTAATTCTTTTTGTAACTATTTTTGGCGGCCCTGTAACAATTCCAATAACTCGACCTCTAAGAGTTTTTATATTTGTTGATCGTTTAATAGTTTTGGCTGTTCTTTTTTTGCCCCAAATGGAGTGTGTTTTTTGTAGTCTTTGAATTAAGGTTTTTGGTAATGGTTTTACAGGCATAGTTAATTATTGTTAATTAGTTAATAAAATTCTTTCTTTTAAGGGTTTTTTTACTCAATTTTTTTTAATAACGCATTAATTCTTTGTACTGCCAGTTTATTTCCGATTTTTTTAAATGAATTTTTTCTATTTAAAATTTCAATTTTGCTTGTTTTAATAATTTTTTCTTCATTAGTAAAACCTTTAATAATCTCATTTAAACCCATGTCAGTAGGGGATTTGTAATTCCTCATAAAATTATTTTTTTTACATAATTTTTTAATTAATTTTTGAAGTACTTTAAATGCCTCAATATCTCGATTATAATTAATCGCAATTTTGTTATATGCTTTTTTGTAATATGGGTCAATCATTACTTTATCATTAATATCCGCGGTTGCTGCCATGTATGCTAAATTAACTGGGTGATTAACTGTTAAATCCCAAACTGGGAAAGTTTCAATTTTTGCATACCCTGCATTTTTGCCTTCTTTTGTTTGATGATAAATTTGACTTAAACAAAAAAACAATTTTCCATTGTTTGCACCTGCTCCTGTAACAACAATTATTTTTTTACTAGTGATAATTTTTGGTTGAGCCTCAAAACCAGATTTAGAAAAAGTGCTTTTTAAATTAGGGTAATTTTTTATTTCGTTATTAAAATAAACAGGGATGTTAAATAGTTTTGAAATATTTAGTGCAAAATCAATTGCTTTTTGTTCATTATTAAATCTGCTAATTATTACTCCACAGATATTTACTTCTGTAATTAATTTTCTTAATTCAAAAATAGCAATATTTTTTATTTTTTGATTAGTATTTCCCCAATTTCTATTTAGTTCTAATTCTTTTGCACTAACACAATAAAAAGTGGCTGTTTTATTGTTTAAAGATTTTATTAATTCTAATTTATTTTTTGGGTTATATCCTGGTAAAACCCGTGAAGCATGTCCATCGTGCAGTAAATGGCCTCCAATTTCTAAATATAATTTATCAAATTTGTTTGCTCTTTTTAGTAAAGCTTTTTTTTCAAATTCTAAGTATTTTTTATTGTCAAATGCTTTTTGATTTTGTTCTAGTAGCATTATTAGATATAAAATTCATATTAATTAAGCTTATTGTTTTAATAAATTTTTATAATAATAGTTAGTTATTTTAAAGTTTTTAACTAAATTTTTGTATGGTTTTATATTTTATCACTGGAAATAATGGAAAATTTTTAGAAGCTCAAAAAGAATTAGCTCCAATTCAAATTGAACAAAAAAATATTGATTTAATAGAAATACAATCACTGGATACAAAAGAAGTAATTGAAAATAAGTTAAAAGAAGCTTTGAAACAAATAAATGGAGAATATTTTGTTGAAGATGTGAGTATAAGTTTAGACGCATTAAACGGCTTTCCTGGGCCTTTAATAAAATGGTTTTTAAAAGCAGTTGGAAGAGAAGGGATTTATGAGATTTGTAAATCTAAAAATAATTTTAATGCAATAGCAATTTGTACTATTGGTTACTCAAACAATTCAGATATAAAATTTTTTGAAGGGGAAATAAAAGGAAAAGTTGTTGCTCCAAAAGGGGAATCAAATTTTGGTTGGGATCCAATATTTGAACCGATCGGATTTAATAAAACTTTTGCAGAAATGAATCCTGAAGAAAAAAATAAAATTTCGCACAGAGGGATTGCAGTAAGAAAATTTAAAGAATTTTTAACAAAAAAATAAGTTTTTAGATTATTAAACCTAATTGATTTTAATAAACTTTATAATAGTTTTTAATTTAAAATATTTTATGAAAGTTTTATTAATTACAGGTTGTCAAACACATGCTCAAGAATTAAATAAAATTGCAGGAGCTTTTGAAAAATTGTCGGAAACTGGAGAAAAAGAATCTAAAAAATTATCAAAAATTTTAAAAGAAAATTATGTTTTTAGAATTTTTTCTTCGCAAGATGTTTCAATAGTACAAACAACTGATATTTTAGAAAAAACAAAAGAATTTGAAATTTTTATTGTTCCTAAATTAAATAGAAGAAATAATTTTGAACAACTTTGGGGTTTAGATAAAAAAGAAGCTATTGAAAAATTTCCTGAATTAGTAGAACAAATGGAAAATAATCCTTTTTTTACATCAGAACTTGGTGAAGACTATTATTTGTACGCTGGAAAAGTAATTGAACAATTTAATAAAATTTTAGAAAAAGAAATGGAAATTGAAACTGAAGGGGTAGCATTTATTCTTAATTTAGAAACTTTAAAAATAATTTTTAGAGAATTAATTGGTTTTGAAATAAATAATGTGCCAAATTGTGCAATTTTTGAACTTGATTTTGATGGGGAAGCATTTGAAATAATTGATGTGGAAAAATCGATTTCAGTAGAACCAATTTTTAGTTAAATTATTTTTTCATTTCATTTTTTAGCTCTTTTTTTATTTCTTCAATATTTTTTCTTAAGTATTTAGCTTCCTTCTCCATATAATCCACATAATTTTCAAGTCTATGAATCAAATTTTGAGCTTTTTTTATGTCCATTAATTTATCACTATATATTTAGTGCTTAACTTGTTTTTAATTATTCTTATTAAATTTTGATTTTTGACGATAAATTAAGTAGCTTTTTAAGAATTGCTTATTAGAGAATATTTAATATTTTTTAAAGGGGGAATAAAAATGCCGGTAGAATATGGAGAATTTAAAGGAAACAAAATGATAATATTAAAGAGAAACGAAACTGATACTTATCCGTTCCAATTTGGGAAAGGAAAAGCTAAATTAATTGTTGAAAACTATGAAGCAATTAAGTCTTTTGCTGAAGAAGATGCTGAATAAATCGTGATGCAACGGCGAGAGCGTTGCGTATGGGAACTATGAAGCAATTAAGTCTTTTGCTAAAAGAAGATGTTGAACAGTAACTATTTTAATTAAATTTTGGCAATTAATTAGTAATTGCCAATTATATATTTTTTCTTTTAAAAATTTTAACTTAGGCAAAAGTATTTATTTAACTAATTCCTTATTTTTTAATGTTAAGCAAACTTTTTTATCCTAATTCAGTTGCAGTAATTGGAGCAAGTAATACTCCTGGAAAAGTAGGGTATGCTATTGTAAAAAATTTAATTGATGCTAGTTTTAGTGGAGACATATTTCCAGTAAATTTAAAAGAAAAAGAAGTTCAAGGATTAGTTGCGTATCCTTCAGTGTTAAAAATAAAAAAGAAAGTAGATTTAGCTGTTATTGTAGTGCCTGCAAAATTTGTGCCACAAATTCTAGAAAACTGTGCAAAAAAGAAAATAAAAAATGCAATAATAATTACTGCTGGATTTAGTGAAACTGGGGAAGAAGGAAAAAAACTTCAAGAACAATTAGAAATAATTGTCAAAAAAAATAAAATGAATGTTGTTGGGCCAAATACTCTTGGAATAATTAATTCTGAAAACGGACTTAACGCTTCTTTTTCTACAACTTTTCCACGCGAAGGGCAAATTGCACTTGTTTCACAAAGTGGAGCAATATGTACTGCAATTCTTGATTGGGCTAGGCAAGAAAAAGTTGGGTTTAGCAAATTTATTTCAACAGGAAATAAAGCTTTTATGGAAGAGGATGACTATTTTCAGTATTTAGCGACTGATCCAAAAACTAAAGCTGTGTTAGTTTATATGGAATCAGTAAAAAATCATGCTGATTTTATGCATGCTGCGCATAAGCTTGCAAGAAAAAAACCAGTTGTTTTAATTAAAGCTGGAAGAAGTGAAGCTGGGCAAAAAGCAGCAAGTTCTCACACGGGGGCATTAAGTGTTGATGATAATATTTTTTCAATTGCTTGCAGAAAAGTAAATATAATGCGAATGAATTCACTAGAAGGATTTTTTGATATGGCAAAGTTATTATCAAAAATTGATAATTTAAAAGGAACTCGTTTAGCGGTAGTAACAAATGCGGGCGGACCGGGAGTAATTGTAGCGGACTCTGCTGCGAAGCACGAATTTACTCTTCCAACATTTACTAAAAAAACTCTTGATGTTGTTAAACAAATTAATCCACATGCATCAAACCCTCTTGATTTAATTGGAGACGCAAAACCGCTTGATTATCGTTCAGCTTTATCAATATTACAAGATGATAATAATGTGGATTTAGTTTATACTCTTCTAACTCCTCAAAGTATGACTGATCCTGATAGAGTTGCAGAAATAATTGTTGAGTTAAATCAAAACCTTCCAATCCTTTGTTCATTTTTGGGTGGGACTGGTGTTGAACATGCAAGGCGATACTTAAGAGAACATGGTGTTGTTGAATTTACTACTCCTGAAAGAGGGATTAAAGCTCTTTCAATTTTAAAAAAATATATTGAAAGAAAAAAATCAAAAAAGTTTTTTGAACATATTACTAAACCAAACTTAGAAACACAAAAGAAAATTGATTCTTTAAAAATAATTGAAATGAAAGATGCGTTTGAAATTTTAAAAGAATTTAATATAAAAACTTGTAAAACTGAATTTGTAACAAGTAATATTGAGTTTGAAAATTCTATTAAAAAATTAAAATTTCCTATTGCAATGAAAGCTTCTAGTGGAATAGCACATAAAACTGAATTGGGTTTAGTTAAAGCTAATATTAAAGATTTATCACAAGCAACTATTGAATTTGAAAAAATGCAAAAAATACTTGAAAAATTAGAAAAATCAAAAGAAATTGCAATTCAAGAAATGGTTGTTGGACAAGAAGTAATAGTTTCAAGTATTACTAATGAATTTGGAAAAATAATTACTTATGGGCTTGGAGGAATATTTGTTGAAGTTATGAAAGACTTTTCTCAAAAAATTGCACCATTATCAAATTCAGATATTGAAGAAATGTATAAAGAAGTAAAAGGAACTAGTGTGTTAAAAGGGGCAAGGACAAAGAAAAAGTATAATATTGATGATTTAACAAGAGTAATAAAAGCAACTGCTTTAATGGCACAAACTTATCCTAAATTAAAAGAAATCGAAATGAACCCAATAATTGTTAATGAAAAGGGCGCTTATGCGGTTGATGCGATAATGACAAAGTGAAAAAATAACTGCTAATTTACAAAACACACAAATATTAGGACACTATTTTTCTTTATAACTTTTTTTCTTTTAATATATTTATGAATTGTATTGGAAATATTAAATTAAAAAAAGGGGCAATGCTTGCGCCAATGGCAGATTTTACTAATATTGCATTTAGAACACTTGCTTGCGAATACGGATCAATATTAACTTACACTGAATTAATTTCTGTAAAATCAATAATTTACAAAAATTCAAAAACTAAAAAAATGCTTAAAGTTAGTGAAAAAGAAAAACCAGTTTTTTTACAATTATTTGGAAATAATCCTTTTGATTTTAAAAAAGCAATAAAAATAATTGAAGAAAAATACGCGGATAATTTTGCCGGGTATGATTTAAACTGTGGTTGTTCAGTTGTAAAAGCTTTGAAAGGAAAATATGGGGTTAGTTTAATGGATGACCCGGCATTAATTGGAGAAATTATAACTCAAATGAAACAAGCAACAAAAAAGCCAGTTACAATAAAAATGCGTATTGGTTATACAAAAGAAAACTTTTTAGAAGTTGCAAAAATTGCGGAGTTAAATGGAGTGAGTGCAATTTGTTTACATGCGCGAACTGCAAAGCAATTATATTCTGGAAATGCTGATTGGTCAAAAATAAAAGAACTAAAAAAAGCCGTAAAAATTCCAGTAATTGCAAATGGGGATGTAAAAACGGTGCAAGATTATATAAAAATAAAAAAAGAAACAAATGCTGATTATGTAATGATTGGTCGCGGAGCTGTTGGAAATGCAAATTTATTTAAACAAATAAAACAATTAGAGAGTGGAAAAAAAATCAGTGAAATTTCGATTCGTACAAAAAAAGATATTTATTTAGAAGGAAAAAAGTTTTTAGAACTAATAAAAGAATTTAACTTAGGGGTAAATAATGCTCGGGGATATTTTTTAGGTATTGCGAGTGGTTTTAGCAAAGCAAAAGAGGTGCGAAATAGTTTTGCTCTTTCTAAATCAATAAAAGAACTAGAAAATAATTTTGAGAAATATTTTAAATAGCTTTTTTATTTATTATTTTTTAAAATTTGTTTAATGTCTGCTTTTGCTAGTTTTAAGTTAGGAGTTCCTTGCCCAACTGGGTAAAAAACTGGATAAACTTTATATTTGTGTTTATTAATTTCTAAATACTCAAATTTCTTTCTATATTTTGATACGCTAATTTGTTTATCTAGTATTATTGAACTAACTTGATTTCCAAAAGTAATTATTATTTGTGGTTTTATTAAATCAATTTCTTTTTTGAAAATACTTAAATATTCTTTAAATATTTTATTTGCAAGTGGCCTAGCATCAATTTGAGTTGCTTTGCATAAATTTGTAATGTAAATCGAATTATTTGAAATGTGTGTGTATAGTTCTTCTGAAAATGTTTCATCCCAATCTTCAAATTTTTTTGAATTTATTTTTTCAACAATTGATTTGTCTAATAATTTTAATTCGTTTAAAAGTTTGTAAACTTGTTTTGTTCCAAGCCAAGGTGCTCTAATTCCAATCCATTTTTTTTGAGAAGAAATATTTCTTCCGGTTGGATTCATAAAAACCAAACAAATTTTTGGATTTTTTATTTTGCCAGCTCCATATATCGCGGATAATTTTTTATCGCCAAATTTTTCTTGCAAATTATCAAATTCTTTGAAAAGCTTTGTTAATTGTAAATTATTTTTCATATTATTCACTTATTTTCTTTTTTTTATTTATTTAACTTTTTTTTATATATTTTATTTTTTTATTTAAAGTTTTTTTTAATTATTTCATTATAATTACTTGACTAGTTTCTTTATCCACTTTTTCACCAATTTTTTTCATTCTACTAAATATATGGATTAAATCATCTTCAATTTCTTCAATAATTCCTTTCATAGTTCGGTGGCGAGTGAAATAATATTTTCCGCCCTTCTCAATTAATCCAGAATTTTTTAAATTATTTAAATGGTTTATCACGCTTCCCCTACTCATTCCCACTCTTTGTGCAATTGCGGTGCTTGTTAAAACTTGCCCTTGGGCACTTGAAAGAAAAATTTCTTTAAAAATGCTAGCAGCGTTTTTGTTTTTATCAATATTTTCAAAAAAACCTAGTGAAGCACAAATCCAAGCAATTTGCTCATTAAAATTTTCGCTTTCAGGTAGACCAACCTTTCTAATAGTTATTTGAAATTTATCCTTTCTTGGAGAAATACTATTAATTGCTCCTTTTTTTATGGGCAAAGTGAACTTTTTTTGAACTACTAACTCATTGTTCATAATGAATAATTAATACAAAATACTTTTAAATTTGTCTAAATTACAGCAATATTGTTTAAATAGTTTAAACAAAACCAAGTTAAGCTTTTAAATTTTTCAGGTGTAATTAAGAGTATGGAAAAAAATAATGTTGAAAATAAATCTGAAATTAATTCAAAAACTAGTGAAGAACAAAACAAACAAAAAATTCAAGAACCTAAAAATAATATTAATCAAGATAAAGAAAAAATTGCTGAATTAACTATTGATTTAAAACGCTTACAAGCAGAATTTGAAAATTATATAAAACGAAGTCAAAGAGAAAATAATGAATTTAGAGAATACGCCTCAGCAAGTATAATTTCAGAATTACTTCCAGTTCTTGATTCACTAGAACAGGGAATAAAACATAATATTGAATTCACTGCAGTTTATGAACAATTATATTCAATCTTAAAAAAGAACGGCTTAGAAAAAATAATTGTTAATGTGGGGGATGAATTTGATCATAATACAATGGATTGTTTGATGCAAGAAAGTGATAAAAAATTAAGTGAAGGAGTAGTAGCAAAAGTTCTTTCAACAGGGTATAAATTAAAAGGAAAAATTTTACGAACTTCAAAAATTAGTATTAATAAAATAGAAGAAAAAAATAAAAATGCAAAAACTGAAGAAGAAAAATAAAAATAAAAAATTTGAGTAAATAAAAAATTTGAGTAAATAAAAAAAGTAAGTAAATAAAAAAATTAATTTTAAAAATAAAAAAGGAAAAAAGGTGGTAAAAAATGAGTAAAATAATTGGAATTGATTTAGGAACAAGTAATAGTGCAGCAGCAGTTTTAGAAGGGGGAAAAGCAAGAATTATTCCCAGTGCTGAAGGAAACACAGTTTATGGAAAAGCATTTCCTAGTGTTGTATCTTTTACAAAGGACGGAAAAATGCTTGTGGGCGAACCTGCTAGAAGACAAGCAGTAACAAATCCAGATGCAACAATTGCAAGAGCAAAAAGAAAAATGGGAAAAGATTTTAAATTTAAAGCAAATGGAAAAGAATACACTCCTCAACAAATAAGTGCATTTATTTTACAAAAAATAAAAAAAGATGCAGAAAGTTTTTTAGGAGAAAAAGTAGAAAAAGCAGTAATTACAGTTCCTGCATACTTTGATGATAATCAAAGACAAGCTACAAAAGATGCGG
>CAZBHA010000021.1:0-12205 GCA_964491675.1 uncultured archaeon | reverse complement strand
AAATCAATAGTAGGTGCAATTTGTAACAATAAATTATTATTTAAATCAGAATTTGTCCCAATTTTACTTTTGAATGATTTTAAAACCCCCCCAAAGTTCGATGAAATTTTTAAATCATAATTTGAATTTGAAAATTTAAAATCAGTATTAACTAAGTCATATTCTAAATCAGTTAGATAAGTTTTTGTTTTGTCCAAATTAGCATATGAAATAAAATAATTATTTATAGAATCTTTTTTTATTGTTGATAAAAATACTAAATTCGCATTTTTTACAAAAGAATCTGAATAATTTAAATCATAAATTTGAGACGGAATTTCAATATAATTTGTTCCATTAAAATATAATAATCTAATCGAATTAGGGTTTGCCCTAAATGTAAATTCTATTGGTTTATTTACTATTGAAAACCACCTATCCATCGATGCATTTTCAATAATATTAAAATCTAGACTAAATGGAAATAAATCATTTTCAGTATTATGAAATTGATCCGCCCATTTTTCTC
The DNA here is from genome assembly GCA_964491675.1 of uncultured archaeon. GTDB lineage: Archaea > Iainarchaeota > Iainarchaeia > Iainarchaeales > JAAZKV01 > JABIDZ01. Next base: position 11,697 of record CAZBHA010000021.1, on the reverse strand, counting down.
CAGAATAAAATAAATCTTCAAATATTTGATTCTCAATTATTACATCAAACCAACCAATAGTTTCATCAATTTCGAATTCATAAAAATATAAATAAGAATTATTTAATTGGTATTCTAAATTATTTGCTGGTAACATACTGTTTGCATATAATTTAATCGCACCAGTTGAATCTTTAATAGTAATTCTAGGGGGCAAATCTATTTTTGTAGAATAAAAAAATCTTATTTTTTCTCCATTTGTAAAAAATGATTCAGGCTCATTTAAATCATTAGTTGTTTTTATTGTTCCATTATACCCAACTAAAACATTAAATTGTTGAATTCCACTATAGTTACCTTTAATATCATTAGAATCCACATAAATTATTTTATTTCCATCCCCGCTAATTAAAAATGGTGAAGAATAATTTGTCCAATCCCCCGTCTCAATTTTATATCTAACTGTATTTAAATCACAACCTGATAAAAAATCAAAACAATTTAATTCTACTAAAATATTATTTCGTTCCCAATCAAACGGATCATTTTTTCTGGTTATTATTGGACCATTATTATCTATTGGAATTTTTGATTGGGAGGAATTTATAAAAATTGGAGTTACTGAATCATTTAGATCTAATTTTATATAATAATTCCCATCTAAAACATCACTTATTGAAAAAGATAAACTACAAGTCGCAGGAGTTACATCCCAATCTTCTGATGAACAATTTGATTGGTCTAAATTAATATCTTTAATTAATACTGTGCCTCGGCTAAGCGAAGGATTTGTAGAATAACTTATTGTTGCATTTAATCTATCATTTGTTTGATCAAACACAGTAAAAACAATATTTAAATTCCCATCCTGATTTTTAGAAAATATTGGAAATTGAGATGAGGGTGAAATACCATTTATTGAAACTATTGATGCATTAGGTTGTATATTTGCGATTGTTGCATTTATTGAAACATCTTCTAAAAAAGAAGATTGAGCCAAAATTCTAGTCCCCTTATCTTCAAATCCAATTGCTGGTTTAAAATATGCATCAAAATTAATAAATCTTGAAACATTTAAATTAGAAAATGGAGTACTAACATCATTTTCAACATTAGAAACATATTCAAAACTTGTTTTTGATGATTCGTCACAATTAACATTCAAACAAGTATAAAAATTTAAATCAAGTCGAGTTGTTCCTTTATGATATAAATCTTTAATTGTTTGATCATCCAAAGATTTATTCCAAATAGCAAGATCTTCAATTAATCCATTAAAATTATTTCCTTGTGTTGAAGACATAGCACCAATAGTTAATTGTTGAGGCGTAATTAATGATGCATTAGTTGACCAAGTATATCTTCTTCTTTTTTGTCCATTTAACCAAACATCATAATATGACCCAGTCCAATTAATTACTAGATGATTCCAAGAATTAAATTCTGGGCTTTCCCTAATATAATTATACCCATAACTTCCATTTTTATTATAAATTGTAATTATTCGATTAGTTAAACTAGAATGAACTGGGCCAATACTTATATATCCATTTTCAGCATTTCCAAAACCCATTAAATAATTTATTGTATCTTTGTTTTCTTTTGGATAAAACCAAAAACTCATTGAATGAATTTCTTCATTAATTGGATCAGTGATAATATAATTTGTAGTATCAAAATTAATTGCATTAGTGTCCCAAAGTCCTTCTGTGAATGAAGGATTTGTGCCGGCCCAACTTGATGAAAAATTATTTAATGATGAGTCAATTAAATTAGAATTAAAATTCCAAAGTCCAATTAAATTAGAATCAAACCAAGATTCATAATTTTTTATTTCTTTTCCAAAACTATAATTAATATCATTATTTACACTAAAAGAAACAAATTGACTTTCACTTTGAGTATCAATTACATTTGAATTCACAAATTTTGATTCCAAGACTTTATTATAATCTTGAATTATTTCTGCTTGAGTTAAGGGCCTAGAATAAATCTTTAATTCATCTATTAAACCATTAAAAGTACTCGAACTATTATACGCACCAATATCAAAACTAGTCCTAGGAATGGACGGATTAATATATATGGGATTATTTATTGGATCATATTCATTAAAATCTTCAATCAAATTACCATTTATATAAATTCGAATATTATTCCCATCAAAAACTAAATTTAATAAATTCCAACCATTTCCAACAAAATCAAGCCCAGTGTTTTTTGATAAAAATGCAGTTTGAGATTGATTATTAAAAAAATAACTAAAATTTGGAACTTCACTTACACAAGTTTGTAACCCAAATGAACGATATTTTCCTAATAAATAAGTTGTAGTATTACAATAATCTTGATTAAACCAAAGTGAAATACTAAAATCTGTTACTTTTTGTTCTAATAAATCATAACCATATAATCTAAAATATTTATTTGTCCCATCAAACTTTGCACTATTTGTATCCCACAATCCTTTTGTTAATTCAGCATTATTTATTGAAGATATAAAAAAACCTCTTGATCGATCTAAAATTCTATTAGATCCTGGAACAAAATTTTCAAAATCAAAATAAAGCATTAAATCTTCATCCCAACTATTTAATCTTTCATAAAATGCTTGGTATACTTGCCTTCCAAACTTATTCCAGTTACCATTAATTGCACCAATATAATACAACCTTATTTTATTTTCATCAAAAATCACTGATGGAGTTCGTAAATAAGACCAATCCCCAATATTTGTTCCATTCTCACTTAAGTATAATCTCCAATTTGTATAATACCCAGGATATGCATATTGAGAATTATCGTATTTATTCCAAGTTAGACCATCAGGGCTAGTAGCATAAAGAATTTGCCTTACAACAGTAGTTGATTGATCTGCTGAATACCACATTTTATATCTTTTATTAGGATCTAATTCTAATTCATCTTTAATTACCATTGGTTCTGCAACTCTTGCAGAATCCCATGAAGTTAAAGAACCTAATGGAATTCGACCATTAGTTGAAAAATTATCTGAATTTTGAGGAATATTATTATCTAATTTTTCCCAAGTAAATCCTCCATCAAGAGAATAAGCATAATAAATTCTCCACTTTAATCCATCATGACCAGAATACCACATGCGATAATAATTTTTATCTTCACGTATAACTGAAGCAGCATAAACTCCGCCTGAATCTCCCTTACCTGCTGATCCAAGACCAATTCGCCCATCAGTATTTATTGAATCAGTAACACCTTGTGGAGCATTATTATATTTATACCAAGTTAGCCCATCCTGAGAGTGAGCGTAATAAATTCTCCAACTTGTTCCATCATAACCTGTATACCACGCACGGTAATTATGAGTTTCTGATTCAGTTTCATTTGAATGATTACCATCTTTTAAGACAAAAATTTGACGTATATAACTTGCGTCCCCACTCCCTGCTTCTCCGCGCGGAATTCTACCATCATAACTTACTGTGCTAGATCGAATATGATTTTCATTATTATATTTTGTCCAAGTATCCCCATCAGGGCTAGTTGCATAAAAAACATCCCCATAATTTGAAGTACTATTTCTACCAATATACCACATTTTATAACGTCGATCTAAATTAGAATCTTCTAAATCAAATAAAACATGTACTGCATCTATCCCGGCATAATCTCCACTTTTTTGAACACCTACTGGAATTCTTCCATTAGTACTAATTTCATCTGAATCAGCAGGAAGCGAATTATCATATTTTGTCCAGATATTTCCATCCTGCGAAGTTGCATAAAAAATCCTTAATCGCAGTTCTCCAAAACTATCTTCTCCACCAGTATACCACATTTTGAATTGATCATTTACTTTTAAAACAAATGGCTGATAAACTCTGTCTTTATCCCCCTTGCCTGCCGATCCAAGACCAATTGAACCAACACCAGTTTCTCCATTAGTTGCACCAGGAATAGAATTATTTATTTTTGACCAAGTTAAACCATCTGGACTTATTGCTTGAAAAGAATAAAATTTAGATGCATTTTCTCCTGAATAATATAAATAGAACAGATTGTTGTCTTTAATTACACCGCCAGGAAAAACCTGTGCAGAATCTCCTTTGCCAGTACTACCTTCAGGAATTTTTCCATCATAACTTATATTATCTGAAACTAGAGGGGTTGAATTATTATATTTTGTCCAAGTTAAACCATCAGGAGAAGTCGCGTGATATATTCTATACCTTGCTGGCGAACCTCCATATCCCGCATACCACATTTTATATTTTTTATTAGGATCGACCTCTTCAAGATCTTTAATTACTTTAGGATATACTACATGGCTCACATCCCCACTCCCAGCTAAACCCAAAGGAATTCTCCCATCAGTCCCAGTTTCATTTGAAGCAACCCCTGGCAAATTATTTAATTTAGTCCAAACTAAACCATCTTGAGAATAAGCATAAAAAATTCTCCAATTATTTGACACTCCTCCATACCCACTATACCACATTCTAAATTTTGGAAAATTAGGATCATCATCAATTATTACTGAAGCATGAGCTGCATGTGTAACATCAGCCCTATTATCTGCACCTGCAAAATAACTACCTCTAAATATTCTACCATCAGTTGAATTTACATCAACTTTTCCTGAATTTTGATTTAAAGCTGAGTCATAGAGTGATTCAACTAATTTTGAATTATATTTTGTCCAAGTTAAACCATCTGGAGAAGTTGCATAAAAAATAGTTAAGTTACTTTCTCCACCCGAATACCACATTTTATAACGAAACTCAGGATTTGACTCATTAATATCATAAACTACTGATGAGGATGAAACTGTCGTTAAATCAGCATGAGGAAGTTTTCCTTCAGCCAAACCCCCAAACGAAGAAGTTGTATTTGTACCCGGTTGAATTTCGTTATTAACTTTAATAAATCTTCCAATTGGAGAATCAAACTTATTTATTGGATTTTTATTCCAATCAAGTGATACATTAAGTGTATAAAAAGAATTTGTTAAATCCTTTCCAAAATATTGCGAATTGGATAAATAATCTGAAAATATTGTTCCTTCTAAAACTGAAATATCAAAAGTTGCAGCGCTAACTCCACTTAAAATTAAAATTAAAATTAATGCGAAAGCTAACCAAATTTTTTTCAAAAAAACACCCTAAAAACGACATAAGTAAAACGCAGTTCTCATTTAAATAATTATGTTTGAGTAAAAAAAATAATTATTTTTTTATTTGATTTGTTTTTCTAAAATATTATTTAATAATTTTAAAACTTCATCTTTTTTTTCAAGAGGAATTTTGCACCCAGCAGCAATAAAATGCCCGCCCCCCTCTACGCCTTCAACAAGTTTACTAATCTCTTTAAATGCTCCGCCCAAATTTATTCCTTTTCTTACAAGAGTACTTGTTGCTCTTCCAGAAATTTTTATTGTCCCATCATTATTTTGAGCAAGCGCAATTATAGGTTTAGTTTCATTAATTACTGAACCATAAAGCATCCCTGCAATTATTCCAACAATTGATTCATCAATCTCATTTTTTGCATCAAATAAATAAAAATTTTTTTCTTCTTTAATTCCATTCTTCTGAACAAATTCAATTCCTGCACGCAAATTTTCTCTATGTATTTGTAGCATTGCTAAAGCTTTACCATACTCTCCAAATGGATCTCGGTCACCTAAACATACAGCTAGTGCAATATCAGTTTTTTTATTTCGTCCACATGCATTTAATAGCGTAGCAAATTCTTTTGCGTCTCGCAGGGGGGATTTTTTATTTTCTTTTTCTAGTGTATAAACTTCTCCAATTAATTCTTTTATTTTCCATTCATCAATTCCAAAATTATTTAAGTGCATTATTAAAGCAGTTGAGAGTTTTCTTTTTTCAACTTCAACTAAATCTTCATAACTTTTATAATTTCCATGAGAATCTTTTAATTTAATATCAAGTCCATTTAAAAAATTTATACAATTATCTTGAGACGCAGTTAAATTTGGCAAAATAGGGGACGATGCAAAAGAAAGATAGGAAACAAGGGGGCGAGAAATTCTTCCATATAAACGTAAATCAATTTTTTTTGTTAAAAGTTTTTCACTTTCTGCAATCCCAATTATTTTTCGATTTAATCCTTTTAAACTTCCAGTATAATCCATCATATCCCCTAGCGCGCCAATTATTGCTAAAGTAGATAAATCAGAATTATTTTTGTCTAGAGCTAGTGCAAAATAAAATGTTGTTCCTGCACCGCTTAATTCATTTCCCCCATCAATTCCATATAAAAGTGGATTGATGTGCCATTTCATTTTAATTTCTTTATCATTTTCTTTAAGTGGAATGTGATGGTCTAAAATAAAAACACTATCTTCACCCAAATCACTTTTTAGATAATCAAGTTGTCCACTTCCAAAATCTACAAAAAGAAAAGTTGAACCTAGTTCTTTAATTTGAGAAATATTTTCTTTATATAATTGTTTTAAGCATAAATGATTTACTTTTTTTCCTAAGCGAGTTAACGCTTTTATTGCAATTGCTCCACTACTAACTCCATCAGCATCATGATGAAATATTACTACAATATTTTCTCTTTTTTTTAACTGGAGTGCAAAATTTTGTAAATCCAAAAAAAATTTAGTTTCGTCACGAACAGTACTTTGAGTTTGCATAATTTAATACTAAAATAAAGTTATTATAAACCGCAAAGTCAGCTTTATGCCGGTTATTAATTATTAACCTTTTGTAACCTAATATAATTATGAGTTTTCTTGATAAAATTTTTAAAAGACCAGAAAAACCAGTAATTAATACAACCTTAGATTTACTGCCAAGTATTCTTGAAAGTAATTTAACTAGCAAACGCAGAGAACTTGAAATGGTTTCTGCAAAAAATATGAGTGAAATAAAATACTTATATGAAAAAAGTAAAGTTTTAATTAATGATATAAAAGAAAAAAACTTGGAAGATAAACCTAATGAAAGATTAAATAAAGCTGCAATTACTGCTAAAACTCAAATGGAAAATCAAATGGAAAAAATCTTTGATAAAATTAATCCTAGTGAAGTTGGGGGAGAACTTGAAAATATTTATGCGTACTCCAGAGAAAGTTATATTTTTTTATTTAATGAAATAAATTCATATAGAAAAAGTATTGTTTATATTAGTATTTATTTAAAAGAGGAAATGAAAAATTTGGGAAATAATTTACAAGAGTTATTAAACAAATTTCAAGAACTCAATGACTTATTTAGTAAAGAACAAAATGTTTTCTTTTTTGAAAAAACTAAAAAAAATATTTTAGAAATAAAAGAAAATAATATTGAAATTGAAAAAAAAGAAAAGGAAATAAAAAAAATTGATTTGGAAATAAAAAATATAATAAACGAAATAAAAATTTGCGAACAAGAATTAAATCAATTAAAAGAAAATGAAGAATCAAAAAAATTAGACTCTTTAAATGAACAAAAAGCAAAACTTTTTAATGAAAAACAATCATTAAAAGTTGAATTAAGTTCAATGATTTCTACAGTTGATAAACCATTACAACGATTTGCATCACTAGTTGACAGTGGACGATGGAAGATTAGTAAAGAAGATAAAGAACTACTTGACTCTTTTTTAATAAACCCTATTTTAGCATTAAAAAAAGATGTTAATGGAAAACAGATAAAATCAATTCTTGAAGAAGTGAAAAAAGCAATTGATGATGAAAAAATAGAACTTAAAGAAAAAGAACGAGAAAAACGAATGGGAGCTTTAATGGAATTAATTAATTTTGATTTTTTTGGAAAAATATTTTGGAAGGTTAATGAAATTCAAAAAGAAGTGAACGAAATTGATTCAATTATAAGTAAAAGCAAAATAGTACAAGAAATTGAAAAAAAAGAGAGCGATATTTTAGAATTAAAACAAAAAACTGACTCAAAAAACAATGAAATTAATATTAATCAAACTCAAATAAACTCATTAAATCAAAAAAACCAAGAAAATATTTCAAAAATCAGCGAATTTGCTCAAAAAGCACTTGGCAAAAAAATAGTTCTTTTAGACTAAATTTTTTAAAAATCACTCAAAAAAGGCAATTTTTAAGCTTTTCTGGGCGTGTTATGTATAGAGAACCATATGGAAAAAGAAAATAAACTAGCAAAATTTTTATTACAAAAGTATGCTGACTTGATTAATGAGCGAGAGCAACGAACTATTGGAGAAATAAAATCTTTAGTAGATGGAACTGATCTTACTATTCAGAATTTAGTAAATGATTTCAAACCAGAATTTTATGAATTTGAAAAAGATTATTTAAATGTTTTAACAAAAGTTTATAATTTTATTATTGAAGAAATTGATTTTGTTGAAACTAATTTTGGAGTAAACTATTGGTTGAGTGCTAGAGAAGTACTTGATGTAAAAGTAGTTGATGATGAAGATATGGCAGTTTTTGTTTGTGCTTGTGCTAAGGCACTGGGAGACGAAAATTGCGAAGTAATAATTGCAGAACTTGATAACTTAAAAACACACGCATTTGTAATAACTGAATATAATAAAAATTTTATTTTACTTGATGCTGCTGCAAAAATACCTTTTGAAAAATATACAGGGAGCAAAATAGATATTATTAAAAATTTTGAATTTAAAGAAAATAAAATTAAAAGATTTTTATATAGATTTAATTCAAATAAATACGAACAGTTTTTAGAAGAATAAAAAAAATTTTAGAAAAAATTAAAATTAATTAACTTTTTTGAAAATAAATCCAAGCAAATATTGCTATTGCAATAAATATTGCTATTGTTGAAAAAATTATTTCAAAAGAATAGTCATTTTTGTTAACTGTGAAATCCAAAGATTCTGATACAAAAAATTCATCAGTAGAATTTATTTGTGCTAAAACAGAATATTTGCCAGGGTTCAAATTTTTAGTACTAAAATTAAATTCTTTTTCTTCAAAGGGTTTTAATGAAATTACTGGAGAATAATCCATAATTAAATCAAGTGGAGTAATTACTAATTCACCATTAAATTCTGTCGCCAGATTATTTTTTACTAAAACTTTAAAATTAAATTCTTTATCACTTAATTTCCCACCAATTGCAATTAAACTAACCTTTTCTTGACTAGTTACATATAATTGCGGATGATTACTTGTAATTTTTTGAGATTCGTTAAAAATATTTTCAAAACTTAAAACTGCCGACGGTAAATTATAAACTGAAGAGTTTGTTGGTTTTATATAATATACAAATTCTTTTTCTTCACCTACTCGCAGCATAGTTTTTGCTGAAGCGTCACCCTCAACAATATCAAAACTTGTAATTTTTAAATAAGTTCGCAAATCTTCTGCCAAGAATTGCACAAATACATCGACTGGCAAATTCCCCCTATTTTTTATTTTAATAATCATTTTTGCGCGTTCTCCTAAAATTATTTCTCCTGGAGAAATATGTTCTATTTCAAGAACAGGCGTGTTATACACCCCAATTAAAGAGTTTGGGTAAATTTTTGAATTAATTGCTTTTCCACCAGAATTTAAACAAATTGTTGTTTTAACATCATTATTCAAAACTGGAGTAAAAACTCTTGCAATACAATCAGTTTTACAATTAAAATTTTCTGGCCAAATTAACTGTTCAGTAGAATCATCAAAAATTACTTTTACAAAGGTATTATCACCAATTTCTCCTAAAAAACTAGCATATAATGAAATTATTCCATTTTTATTTTCTTCATTTTTTGGAATTATTATTGTTTCACAAACTAGTTGATCAGCCCCAATTATTTCAATTCCTTTAAAACCATAATTTTGAAGGGATGCTTCTAGTGCAAAAGTATTACTTAAAAGTATTAAAAAAAGCAAAAATATAATAAAATACTTTGATTTAAACATATAAATATTATTTACAAAATAGCTTTTAAAGTATACTTATTTTATCATTGAAGAATTAAGTGCAAGCACAGTATTAATTAAAGTCTGTTTTTGCGAACCTTTTGATTCTATTATAATAATTTTATTTTTGGAATAATTTTTTAGAACTTTTTTCTTACAATATTCAATCCCTTCACAAAAAACATTATCCATTATTTTTACATCAGAATAATTTCTTTTTTCAAGACGCAGTTCTAATTCTTCTGGAGCAATTTTTATTAAAATTACTTTTTTTACATTTAATTTCATTTCACAAAGAGTGTGGCCCTCAAGAATTATTCCCTTATTTTTTGATAAAAACTGATTGGCTTTTTTTTCAAATTCTTTAATTGGAATTTCAAGTTCATTATCTTCATTAAATTGTCCAATTTTATTGTTAAGTGCAAAATCTTTTTCATTAATTGTTTTTAAACCAATAGTTTTGGCAAGTAATTTTGCAAGAGTTGTTTTGCCACAACCAGGTGTTCCAGTTATTATGAAATTCATAATGTATATTTTAAGTAAAAAGATTAAAAAGTAAGAGTTTTTTATTAAATTTACTCAGTCAGTATGTCATTAAATGAAAGTTTTTTTTCAAAAGCAAGTAAATCGTCAGTAAGTTGTTTGCCTGAACAATCTAAACTTTTGCATAATTCATTTATTTTTTCTTCTAGAGACATGTTATCACTTTTGTGTTGAGAATTCATACTCAGAGTAATGTTTTTTTTATTTAAAAACCTTATCTAAAAAATATACATATTTTGTAGTGTGAAGAAGTGAACAATCAAATTTTTTATGTATACTTGGCATAATACTTCAAATAAAAAAACACAAATATTAGGACAATCCTTTTTTATATTTTTAAAAATTTTTTAATAAATTATTTTACATAAATAAAATAATCTAAAATAGATTGGTAAAGCAGTTCAAAAGTAAACTCTTCTGTGCAATATCTCTCAATCAAATCAAACCGTTTTTTATAATAAAATTCACTAACATCCTTTCCAGAGTCTTGTTTTACTGGAATATCAAAATAAGCATTAATTCTTTTTTGAGAAATACATCTAAAATCTTCATCCCTTTTAGTATCCTCACTAATTGCCATTGCAAGTTGTGAAAGATCAATATGGCGAGGGGCTGTAAATAATAAATCAAAAAGTTCTATTTCAGGAGCAATTTTATTTATACTCATTCTAGAAAATAAAAAAGGCAAATCATATGCAAGATGATTAAATCCAACAATTTTTAGAAATGAATCCTCTTTTGAAATTTCTTTTAAAAATAAATAAAATTTTTCAAGCAATTCTTTCTCCCCTCCCAAAATCCATTCATAAAGAAATACGGGAGGTTTTACTTGGGTTGCAGAAGGAGCTTTAAATGAATTATAATAAGAATATGCAATAACTAAAACTTTACTTTCATTAAAACAAGGATTAAGCCCAGTTGCAGGATTTTTCTCATACATTAATGATTCAATATCAATAAATAAAAATCCCATTTTAACCTAGATAATTTGAATTGGAATTAATATAAATTAATATGATAAGAATAATTTACTGGATTTTTAAAAAAAATAGAAATTTGCTCAAAACTAGGAAAATTTAACCCCTGATCCAAAATAGGCACAGAAGAGTTACTTTCCCCCTTCTGTTTGCCCATATAACTTAAATAATCTCTTTCTAGAGTTATTAAGAAAGCTACAACTAAGATTAAGAACATTAAATCAAAAGGTGTTATTTCATGCATTGTCCATTGTTGAATACTAGTTAATGCCGAAAGTAAGGCAATTCCTTTTAATAAAATTGTTTGTTCCATAATCCTGCTTATAACCTCCA
>CAZBHA010000020.1:4362-12416 GCA_964491675.1 uncultured archaeon | reverse complement strand
TTTATATTCAGTAATTTCTCCAACAAGTTCTTCTAAAATATCTTCTAAAGTTACAACACCCATAACTCCCCCATATTCTCCAACAACAATTGCAATATGAATTTTTTTTAATTGAAATTCATTTAATAAATTTCTAAGTTTTTTAGAACTTGGAACAAACATTGGTGGCTCCATTAACTTAGAAACTTTCACATCTAATTTTTTTCCCATATAATTAAGCGCTTTTCTAACATTAAACACTCCAACAATATTATCCTTACTTTCTGAATATACTGGAATTTTTGAATAAGGCGTTTCTTTTAAAAACTTTTTTAAATTTTTTAAAGTTTGACTTTTTTCAATTGAAATCATTTCAATCCTAGGCGTCATTATTTCTCCAACACTAACATCATCCAGTCTAAAAACATTTTGAATTATTTCTTTTTCTTCTTTATCAATCGCACCTTCTTTATGACCCAGTGAAAGAACTAATCGAATTTCTTCTTCAGTTAAAGTTTCTTTTGAAGTAGTCCCAACAATTGTTTTTGTTATTTTTTCTAAAAGCCAAGTAACTGGAGACAAAATATTTACTAAAAAAAACATTATTCCACTAATATTTAGAGCAAATCTCACAGAATATTTTGCAGCAAAACTTTTTGGAGTAATTTCACCAAATATTAAAATAAAAATAGTCATTACAAATGTAGACGCTGCCACAGCATAATTTCCAGGAAAAATTGATAATGCAATAGATGTTGCAATTGATGCTGCACCAATATTAACAATATTATTCATTACTAAAATTGTAATTAATAATTTACTTTGATTTGCCTTTAAAATCGCTAATTTTTCAGATCCACTAACTTTCTTTTTAACTAATCTCTCTAATTTAAAACGATCAATTGAATAAAACGCAGTTTCTGCAGCTGAAAAAAAAGCAGATAATAATACTAAAAAAAGTAATATAATTAAATCTGAAAACATATAAATTACTAAATATTTACAAATTAGCAACTTTAAAAACCTTGCTTAAAAACACTTAAACAAAATAAAATACTTTTTCGCAAACCTTTTTCCAAAAAGGACCTATTGGCAACTTTAAAAACCTTTTCTAATGAAAAATTTTTACATACTAAATACTAAGTATTAGTTATAAATGCGGGCGAGTAGCTTAGTGGTGGAGCACACGACTGATAATCGTGCGGTCGGGAGTTCAAGTCTCCCCTTGCCCATTTATTTATTTTTAGATTAACAAAAAGTATAAAAACTAATTAACCTACTTTTATTATATGCGAATATATCCTTTATTTTTAGTTTTATTAATATTAATAAGTATAGTCACTTTTTCTATCCCTTTAGGAATAATAACTATATTTTTAGCAATATCTTCAATAAGAGTTGTTTATGAATATCAAAAAGGAGTAGTTTTTAAATTTGGAAAATATACTAAAAATTTAAATGCAGGACTTAATTTTATAATTCCATTAATAGAGCGCGCAGTAATTATTGATCTTAGATTAATTGTAACTGATGTTCCACAACAATCACCAATAACTAAAGATAATGTTTCATTAAGTGTTGATGCAGTAATTTATTATAGAATTATGTCAGAAAGTGTTGAAAAATCAATTATTCAAGTTGAAGATGCGACATACGCAATAAGTCAATTAGCACAAACTGCAATGAGAAATGTAATAGGTGAAATGACTCTTGATGAAGTTTTAAGTAATCGAGATGAAGCTAGTGGAAAAATAAGAGAAATTGTAGACAAAGCTTCAGACCCATGGGGAATAAAAGTAGAAGCAGTAGAACTAAAACATCTTGAACTTCCAAATTCAATGAAAACAATTATGGCAAAGGGTGCCGAAGCTGAAAGAATAAAAAGAGCTGCAATAATTAAAGCAAGTGGAGAAAAAGAAGCTTCAAAAGTAGTTTCACAAGCTGCTGAAATAATAAGCAGTGTTGAAGGTGGGTTAAATTTGAGAACTCTGCAAGAACTAGACAATATGTCTTCAAATGACTCAAATCAAATCAGTTTCTTTTTACCGCTTGATATAATTAAAACAATAAATGGTTATGAAAAAAATAAAATAAATAATAAAAAGAAGGTGCGAAAATAATGGACACATTAACTGCAGTCATTACAATAATAATAATTTTAATAATCCCATTAATTATACTTGGATTTATTTTTTTAATTGCTTCAATTAAAATAATTAATGAATATGAAAGAGGAGTGTTGTTTACTCTTGGGAAATACAAAAAAATATTAAACCCTGGAATTAGACTTGTGTTTCCAATAATACAAGGGTGGCACAAAATTGATATTAGAACAAAAGTAATTGATGTTCCAAAACAGGACATTATGACAAAGGATAATGTTTCAGCAATAATTAATGCAGTGGTTTATTACAAAGTAAGTGACTCTAAAAAAGCAATAATGGAAGTTAATAATTATATGTATGCAGTTAGTCAAATATCTCAAACAACAATGAGAGAAGTTATTGGTGAAGTTGAACTAGATTCTTTACTTTCAAAAAGAGAATTTATTGCAATTAGAATAAAAGAAATTTTAGATAAAATGACTGATCCTTGGGGGATAAAAGTAGAAGCAGTAGAACTAAAAGAAATAATACTCCCAGAAAGTTTAATTAGAATAATTTCTCAAGAAGCAGAAGCTGAAAGAGAAAAAAGAGCAATAATTCTTAGAGCCCAAGGTGAACTTGAATCTTCAAAAAATTTAAGGGATGCAGCTCTTGAGCTAACTAGAGTAAAGGGCGGAATTTATATTAGAACTTTACAAACAATACATTCGCTTGGTACTGAAAATAGTCTAACTAAAATATATGCAATTCCTTCAGAAATATTAAATAGCGCAGACGCTAAAATGTTAAATCTTGTAAAAAAAATGTTTAAATAAACTTTTTGTAATTTTTAACAAAGTTTAAAATAAAAAAATAACTTAAATAATTATTTACCAAATTTAACTTCATAAACCAAAACTTTTTTTGGATCATGTTCTAAATTAGAAGTTTTATAATACTCTAAATCCTCAAAAAACTCTTGCATTAAACGCATTGGATTAGTGTGAGTACAAATCAAAATGTTTTTGTCTTCTTTTGAAATTAAATTAAAAATATCATTTAAAAAAGAAAAAACTCTTGCTCCAACTAATCGCATATTTTCTCCTTCTTGAACTACACTATCTCGCCCTTTTTTTATTTCAACAAATTTATTTGGCAAGTAATTTTTCACAAGTTCCTTACTCATTCCAGTAAAAATTCCATAATTTTTTTCTCTTAATCTAGGGTCAATAATTATTTTAACATTTTTTTTATTTTTAACAACTTCTAGCAAAGCTTGTTTTCCTCTTAGTTGATCTGAACAAAATGCATAATCAAAATTTATTTTATTTAACGTTTTTGAAACTGCTTTTGCTTCATTAATTCCAATACTAGACAATGACACATTTTTCCATCCCAAAAATATTTTTTCTTGAGTATCAACTGTTCCAGATCTAAAAATATAAATTTTTGACATAATTACCTAATAAATTATACCTTTAGAATTTATATATATTCTTACTATATATTAAATAGATATAAATGGACTTTTTGAGTGCAATAATTTATGGAATTTTACAAGGTTTGCTTGAATGGCTTCCAATAAGCTCGCAAGGCAATATTATTGGGCTTCTTAGTTTTTTAGGAACAGACCCTTCTCAAGCTTTAAAATTAGCAATTTTTTTACATGCAGGAACAATGTTTGCTGCAATAGTTTATTTTAGAAAAGAAATAATAGAAATATTAAAATGGAAAAGTAATGAAAAAAAAGAAATAGGCAAATTTGTTTTTATTGCAACTATTGCAACTGGTGTTACAGGACTACCAATGTATTTATTTTTAGACCATATTGCAAGTTTTGGAGTTACTGCAATTTTACTACTTCTTTCATTAATGCTTTTTATAACAGGAATTTTACAATTAAAAAAAGTTCACAAAATTGATGGGAAAATAAATAAAAAAAATGCAATTATTGCAGGACTTGCACAAGGTTTTTCTATTTTGCCAGGAATTTCTAGATCAGGAATTACAACTAGTACTTTAATTTTTAGAGGGTTTGATGCAGAAAAGTCATTTAAATTAAGTTTTCTAATGTCAATTCCAGCAGTATTTTTTGCACAAATTTTATTTGGAATTACAAAAGGATTTATTATTGATACTAATTCAATAATTGCTTTATTTGTTGCTTTTTTTATTGGATTAATTAGCATATCAATTTTATTTAAAATTGTTAAAAAAATTAATTTTGCGTATATTTGTTTTGGACTTGGATTAATTTATTTAATTGCAATTTTTTTAATTTAGTTAACCAAACTCTAAATTAAGTTCTTCTTCCCATATTTTAACAAAATTATCCACTAACTTATCTAAAAAACTTTTTTTATGAATTATTAAAAGTTCCATTATCGGTTCTTTATTAATTATTGAATAAAAAGTAAGTTCTTTTATTTTTTCTTCTTTAACAACAGAAGCACTAATTAATTTTTTTAAATGAAATAAAACTATTGGAGAATTTAGTTTAGTTGCAATACTTATTGCTTTAATTGTTGCCCTTCTTTGATTTAACAAAAACAAAACAATTAATCTAACTTGATTTTGTCTTAACAAATTTAATATTTTAGAATTTGATTTTTCTTCAACTGAATAATATCTAGTAAATTTACCTTCTTTAATTTCGTGTATTAAATTCTTTTTTTTAAGATAATCTATATGATATTGTACTGCCCCTGTTGCATAATTAGTTCTTCTTTGGATTTCGCGAAAATGAAGTCCTGGGTTTTGCACAATGGTTGAAAATATTTTATCCCTAGGTGTTTGATCAATAATACTTTCAATAATTTTTTTTTTCATAAAATCATTTCCTAAAAATTGCAATTAATAAAGAAACTATAACTAAAAAATCAAATAGTCCCTGTACTGCAAAATTCATGAAATAGCCTGGAGAAAAATAAAAATCAATTAGATTTAGTGAACTATTTAAAAAGAAAAAAACAAAAGCAATTGTTACAAATAATAGTTTTTGAGATTTCTTTTTATATAATGCCAAACTTGAAATAACTAACACAGATAATGAAACTAAAAATAATAACCAAATAATAATTGGGTTAATTGCCCCTGCAATTTCAGGAAATAATCTTAAAGGTTCCCACACCGCAGTTGCAAAAACATTTGAAATTAAACTTAAAAAAATTGTTAGAATTAATATTTTTCTCAATTAAACCACTACTCCAAAGTTATAACAAAATAGTATAACAACAGATATTTAATCTGTTGCTAAAAAATGAAAGGTCTAAAATAAGTAGAAATATTGTTTATAAAGGATTTTTGGTACAATTATTGCTCAGCATTTAATCTTTAATTAATTTTACAAAAACTTTTCTATTTCTAGGCCCATCAAACTCAGTAAAATAAATTCCGTCCCAAGTTCCAAGCAGTAAATTGTTTTTTTCTATAATTAATGTTTTTTCTTTTCCAACTAAACTTGATTTTAAATGTGCAGCACTATTTCCTTCTGAATGTAAAAAATTTATTTTTGGAACCATTTTTTCAAAAGCATTTAATAAATCGGTTTTTACATCAGGATCAGCGTTTTCATTAATTATTAATCCAGCAGTAGTATGCGGATTATATAAAACACAAATTCCTGAATTAATTTTTGATTCAGAAATAATTTTTTGAACTAGTGAAGTAATATCAATTAATTCATTTTGTTTAGAAGTATTAATTTTTATTTCATTTAACATTTATTCACCAAACTAAACCATTTTTTCTTTTAATTTTTCTAAAATTTCATCTATTTTTGCACTACCTTTTGTTTGACGCATTACTTGTCCAGCTAAAAAATTTAATACTTTTTGATTTCCATTTTTATAATCATCTATTGCACTAGGATTATTTTCTAAAATATTTTTTATTATTTCACTAATATTAATTGTTTCATCAATTAACAAATTATTTTTTTCTAAATATTCTTTAGGAGATAATTTATCCCCTGAAATATAATTTATCAAAGCTAATTTTGTATTTTTATCAGAAACTTTATTTTGCATTATTAAATTTATAAGATCAAATAATTTATTTACATCAATTTCAACTTTATCAATTTCTAAAGAGTCATGATTTAGAATTGAGAGAATTTCTCTTGTTAAAATATTTGAAGTTATTTTTGGACTAACTCCTTTTTTTACTAATTTTTCAAATAGACTCCCAAGTTCAAAAGTAGAACATAACACATTTGCTTCATATTCACTCAAATTAAATTCTTTAACAAATCTTTTTGATTTTTGAGTAGGAAGTTCAGGCATACTTTCTTTTATTCTTGCAAGCTCATCATCAGTAATTACTACTTTTACTAAATCAGGATCAAAAATATATCCATAATCTTCTTCATTTTCTTTTGTTCTAAGCTCTACAGTTTTATTTGTTTCAGCATTAAATGCTCTTGTATGTTGAACTATTTTTTCACCTATCTTTTCTTGTTGAATTTGTCTAGCTATTTCAAATTCTAACGCTTTTTTTGCAGCAGCAAAACCACTAACATTTTTTATTTCAACTCTATTTCCTCCATTAATTGAAACATTACAATCAACTTTTAGAGTTGTAGCAGGCATCAAAACTTTTAAATAAGAAAGTGTATTTTCTAATTTATTTAAAAATTCTCTAGCCTCTTTTGGAGAAGTTAAATCAGGATCAGTTACTATCTCAATTAATGTAAATCCGCTTCTATTATAATCAATTAAAACATGAGAACTACTTCCCATCCCATTAGGATGAACTAGTGCTGCCGGATCCACTTCTAAATGTGCACGAGTTATTCCAATTCTTTTTTCTCCAAGTTTTAAAAATCCTTTTCCCGCAACTGGAATTTCATATTGAGTTATTTGATAATTACTTGCAGAATCAGGATAAAAATAAGTTTTTCTTGAAAAAAAGAAATTTTTGTTTATTGTACAATTCAAAGCTAGCCCGACTTTAATTGCTTTTTCTATTGCTGCTTCATTTAACATTGGCTTACTTCCAGGATGCCCCAAACAAATCGGACAACAATGGGAGTTAGCAAGTGCGTTAGTAATATCTGTTGAGCAAGAACAAAAAAGCTTACTTTTTGTATTTAAATAAGCATGTATTTCAAGACCAATCATTACTTTTTCAACCATTTTTATACAGCCCCTGCATAAATAATTGCAAATTTTTTAAATCCTAATTTATCATAAACTTTTTGTGCAAGTTTATTTGAATAATAAACATTAAGTCTAACATAAGGACAATTTTGTTTTTTTGCAAATTGTTTTGCTTTTTTAATTAAATTTTTAGCAACTCCCATTTTTCTAAATTCTTTTTTTACAAATAAATCAGATATAACTGCTTCTGTTTTATTTTCAAAAATTTGTGGAGCTGAACGAATAGAAACAACAATAAAACCAATAATTTGTTTTTTATTTTCAGCAACAAAAATTATTTGATTTTTACTTAATATTGCACTTAAAAAAAACTTTTTAACAATACTATTTACATCTTTTTTTATTTTTTTAAATGGAGCTCTTTGTGAATTGTCAAGTTCTGAATTTAATTCAATAATTATAGCTAAATCTTTTTCTTTTGCAATTCTATATTTAACTTTATTCACTTTCCATCACCCTTGCAATAGAAAATAATTTATTTTCATTTAAATGATCCGCAGTAGCCATTAAACCAACTGGAAGTCCATTACTAAAACCAGCATTAACTGAAATGTGCGGTAGGCCCGCTAGGTTTGCAGGAACCGTACACAAGTCCATTGCAAAGTTTTGCAAGGGAGTTAACTTTTTTATATCATTAAATTTTGGCGCAACTATTGGCATTGTTGGATTTAGCAAAATATCATATTCTTTAAATGCATTTTTAAATTCATTAAACCCACAGTGTGGGGAATTACAAATTAATAATGGTGTTGGAAAATTACAATTTAATTTAACAAGGAGTGATTAAAATTAATTTTAAGAAAATATTCATTGCTTGCATGATTGTATGCAT
>CAZBHA010000020.1:0-4352 GCA_964491675.1 uncultured archaeon | reverse complement strand
ATATTCTTTAAATGCATTTTTAAATTCATTAATTAATTTTGTTCTTACTTTTAATGATTTTAAATAATATGCATCTCTATACCCACTCATTCTTGCAAATGTTCCAAGAATTATTCTTCTTTTTGCCTCTTCGCTAAAATTTTCACTTCTTATTTTTGAAAAATATTCATCAAAATGTTTCCCCTCAACTTCTTCTTGAACTCCATATCTAAGCCCTGAAAGTTTTGCTAAATTTGTTGAAGCTTCACTTGTTGCAATTATATAATATGCTGCTAAAGAATATTTTACATTTAATGGCAAATTTATTTCTTCTATTTTATAATGTTGTTTTAGTTTATCCACTTTTTCTAAAAATACTTTTTGAACATTTTCATCACAATTTTCTAAAAAATCTTTAACGATTGCAATTTTTCCAATTGCATCTTCTTGTGCAATATATTTTTTTCCTAAATTTGTTGAATCAAACTTATCTTCGCCCGAAATTACTTCTAAAAGCAGTGCAGCATCATCAATATTTCTTGCAATTGCACCAATTTTATCTAACGAATTTGCATAATCCATTAAACCATTTCTTGAAACTAAACCATAAGTCGGAGTAAACCCAACTACTCCACAAAAACTTGCAGGACAAGCTATACTTCCCCCAGTACTTTCTCCAATAGAAATATGATAATTTTTTGTGTAAGCACCAAATCCAGAACTTCCACCACTTGACCCACCACAACTTCTTTCTTTATCAAAAGGATTTTTTGGGACTTTAATAGTGTTTGTTGAAAATGTTCCAAACCCAAACTCATCTTGTGTATTTTTGGCTAGTATTATTGCCCCTTCTTCTTTTGCTTTTTTTATTACAGTTGCATCAAACAGCGGAATATACCCCGCAAGAATTTTTGAACCTGCTTTACTTTCTAATCCCTTTACACAAATAGCATCTTTTACAGTTAAAGGAACTCCAAAAAGCTTTCCCTTAATTCCAGCTTTTGCTTTTTCTCTTAATTGATCTAATTGATTTAATACAAAAGTTTCATCAAACTTTTCAATATGGTTTAATTCATCAATTTCATTTTGTTTAATTTCATTTATTATATTAGTTAAATTTTTTTCAACTACACTAAAATCTTTTTTTGCTTCTTCAACAAAATATTTCACGGTTTCTTTATAACTCATAAACTCACTTCAATTTAATTATTAATTTTCAATAAAATTTATTTTTCATAATACTTTTGGCCCCTTAATATAGTCCCCATCTCTTAAATTAATTATAACATTTTTTAATGCGTCTTCAACAGGAAGTGATTCTTTAACCTCATCTTTTCTGAATTTATTTTCTTGCGAAATTGGCTGAAAACTTGCTTCTTCGCTAACTTGTATATTATCAAGTTTGTTAAAAGATTCTAAAATTATTTCTTTTATTTGAGGAGTTAATTTTTTTATTTCATCAGCAGTTAAATTAATCCTTGCATTTTTTGCAACTTTTTTAATTAATTCTTCATTAACTTCTATTTGTGCCATATATTTAATTGTCATAGAAAAAGCTTTTAATTGTTTGAATCAAACTTATTTATGCCTCAAAGAACATCCAAATCTTCAAAATTGCATAATATTGCTGAAATTGAAAAAGAAAAAATTAGAAAAAATCTTTTAAAAGGATTAATTAATACACTTCCAACTGAAAAAAGTCAATTTGTAAGAGGCTTATTAAATAAAAATATTAAAGAAAGAAAAAAAGCACTTATTAATTTAACTTTAATTGATTCTAAAAAAGCTTCAAAATTAATTGAATTGGGTTTACAAGATCCATCCCCTTCAGTAAGAATTTTTTCAGCACAACTTTTACCATTATTAAATTCAAAATCAAGCATTGACAAATTAAGACCATTACTAACTGATCCTAATGAATCAGTGAGAATAAATGCAGCACTTGCTTTAAAAAAATTAGTTCAAGGTAATCAGAAAATAAAATATGAAAGATTATATTTTGGAGAATCAGAAAAACCAGAATTTTTTAATCCCCAAAGAAGAATTGTTCGCGGAAAATTGAGAAAAAGTGGTTCAAAAACAATTCTTTTGGGAGGTTCACAACTAAATAAAGCAATTGTTAGAATAGTTTCTAAACAAAGTTATAATGCTTGGTTAAAAGCATTAAATTCCAGAGAATTTTGGAAACAAAAAGGATTTAGTTACATACCTGTTGAACCAATTTTAAATAGATCATCAGGAAAACTACGCGCTAGTTTAACAAAAACAAAAAGACAATTTAAAGTTTTTTCTAAAGTAATTGGACCTTCATTATTAGAATATAAACAAATCGCAACTGATCGAAAAATGATTGCAAAATTAGAAAGTGATAGATTAAATATAATTAGAGCTTTAAGAGAACTTGGAGTAGAACATAGACACCCTCATAGAGAAAATTTTTGTGTAGAAACTGTTGGAGGAATTCCAAGATTATATATAATTGATATGGATCGAGCTAAAATAATGCCAGATATGTACGATCCTTTTATCTAAATAACTTTTTAACATTTTTATTAAAAAAAGCTTACTTCTTTTTTTCTTCAGGTTTATTTATTATTAAACTTAATTCATCAAGTTGTTTTTTTGAAACACTTGAAGGAGATTCTTCCATTAAAGATTGAGCAGCTTTATTTTTTGGAAAAGCAATAACATCGCGTATACTTTCTGCATTAGTTAATAGCATAATTAATCTATCAAGACCAAAAGCTAGACCACCATGTGGAGGAGCACCATAATTAAATGCTTCTAAAAAGAAACCGAACTTTTCTTTTGCTTCGTTTTCAGTTAACCCAAGAGCTTTGAAAATTTTTGCTTGTTTAATTGGATCGTGAATTCTAATACTTCCGCCTCCAATTTCATTTCCATTTAATACTAAGTCATAAGCATCACTTTTCATTTTAAGTGGCTCTGTTTCTATTAAATCCCAATCTTCACTTTTTGGAGAAGTAAATGGATGATGAGTTGCACTAATCCGAGCGTCTTCTTCACTGTATTCAAACATTGGAAAATCAACAACCCATAAAAAATTCCATGAGTTTTCTTTTATTAAATTAAATTTTTTTGCTAAATCATTTCGTAAATAACCCAGAGCATCATTTGTAACTCTTGGTTTGTCGGCAACGATTAATAATAAATCGTTTTCTTTTATTTTTGTAACCTCTTTTAATTCTTCTAAAATACTATCATTAAAAAATTTTACAATATTACTTTCAAATTTATTTTCAGTAAATTTTAAAGTCGCAAGTCCCTTAGCCTTATAAATTTTTACAAAATCTTCTAATTTTGCAATTTCACTTCTAGACATATCTGCTTTGTTTTCTAGTTTTATTGCTTTTATTATTCCGCCATTTGCTACAACATTATTAAAAACATTAAATTCTCCTTTTGAAAGAATAGAAGTTAAATCAATTAACTCTAAACCAAATCTAGTGTCTGGTCTATCCACACCATATCTCAAAATTGCTTCTTGATAAGTTAAAATTGGGAACGGAATTGTTAGATCAATATTCAATATTTTTTTCCAAATATCTTTCATTAATCTTTCTTGAATTTTTATAATATCTTCTTGAGTAATAAAACTCATTTCTAAATCAATTTGAGTAAATTCTGGTTGACGATCAGCCCGCAGGTCTTCATCTCTAAAACATTTTGCAATTTGAATATATCTATCAAATCCAGCAAGCATTATTAATTGTTTAAAAATTTGTGGACTTTGTGGCAGAGCATAAAATTCTCCAGGATGAACTCTACTTGGCACTAAATAATCTCTTGCTCCTTCAGGAGTACTTTTTGCTAAAATTGGAGTTTCTATTTCAATAAATCCTTCATTGTCATAAAAATCTCTAACTATTTTTGTAACTTTGTGTCGCAAAATCATTTTATCTTTTAAATCATTTTTTCTAAGTGCAAGATATCTATATTTTAACATTAAATCTTCATTAGTTTCAGTTCTATTTGTTAAATCTATTGGTAATGGAAGAGCTTTAGAAATAACTTTTGCATCAGTTACTTCAATTTCAATTTCACCAGTTACTAGTGACTTATTTTCAGTCCCAATTGGTCTTTTTTTTACAACCCCATCTATTTGAATAACAAATTCTTTTCTTGCTTCTTTTCCAACTTGTTTTATTAAATCATTTTTTGTATGATCTAAAACTAATTGAGTTACCCCAAAACGATCTCTTAAATCAATAAATGTGATATTACCATGACCTCTAACAGTATCACACCAACCAGAAAGAGTTACTTTTTCACCTTCTTGTTTTGTAGTTAAAGATCCACAAGTAAAAGTCCTAAAATTTGTTTTTAGACTTTCTATAACTTCATTTTCCATA
>CAZBHA010000019.1:0-12461 GCA_964491675.1 uncultured archaeon | reverse complement strand
TATTCACTTTCTTTTTTATCCATTTAAATTCCTCAAAAATTTATAATTAACAAGTATTTTGCATTTGAAAAACTTTTTAAACAGATTTTTGAAGTAGTTATAAGATAGTGGCTAAATCCCTTCTTGGGTTATTATTTAAAAAATTCATAAGTAATTTGTGCTTGTATATTATTTAAGTAATTCTTTATATTGAATGTATTTTTTTGTACATTATCTACAAGAAAATGGACAAGAATCTTTTTTACAAAAACAGTGATATTCTTTACAATAAATATTTTCGCCATCTTTTTTTAAGAATTTACATTCATCCCATTTAACTCTTTGGCCTTTAATATTTCCTGATTGTCTAATAACATTAGCTATAATATTTCCATGTTTTGTTTCTACTCTTTGTTTTGAATTATTTTGTTCTGTTCGACCAAGCCCAGTTCCATTCCCTATTTGAATCTCTCTTTGAGTATTATTAAAATTTCTACTTCTTTGCAAGTACTCTTTTTCAAAATCAGTTTTTGCGCTTATTCCTGGACGAGATATTGAATAATCATTAGTTTCTCGACTTTCAACTTCTAAATTATTTTTTTTAATGTAATTAAACCCTTCTTTATTATTTTGACTTGTTTGTTTTAATTTTTCAAGTTCTTGGGCAGGAATTGCTTGACCTTCGCTAATATCAATTATTCCAGCATCATTATTTTGCATTCTTCTTCTTGCTTCAATTTGAGCTTCCATTACGCGATTAGTTTTTCTCGCTTCATCTACAAATCCTTTTAGTGGCATAACAAATTTTTCTATTAAACAAATAAAAACCTTCTGTGTAGCGAAATTTTTTTAAAAACCAATTATTAATAATTTCAAAGTCTTTTATTTAATGGGATTTTATTGAAACAAAATATATTTAATGAAAAAATGAATTTTTTTGGGGAATTTATATGCAAATAACTCCCGAATTATGTATAAAATGTAAGGGTAAATTACTCTGTGGGCTTAAATCTTGTCCAATTATTGAAAAAAGTTCATCACAAACAAAAATAATTTCAAAAATAACTAATAAAGAGTTTTTTGGTACAAGTCCTCCGGGTTTTTTTGTTTCTTGGCAGAATTATCCTTCTGTTGCAGTTGCTCCTCTTTCTGCACTTGCTGAAGAACTGTCCCCTATTGCAGATTCTCCTGAAAAATGGTACGGCCTTTCAACAGAAAAAATAGTTTCGTTTAGAGAATCACTTCTTCGAAGTTACAAAGTAATGCCTGTTTCTCTTGCAAGTAATCCAAATTATGAATTAAGTGATTTTCAAGAAATTGCAATGTCTAGTAATTTAATTGATCTTAATATTAATTTATTAAAACTGCCAAAAAATGAAATTAATTTTGATTCTTTTAGTGCACCAACTGGGCCTAGTGCAGAACTGGATAAATTAAAAATAAATCAGAATGTAAAAGTGGATAAAAAGTTAGATTATTTTTATAATGATGTTGATGTAAAATCAAACACTGCATTAATTGAACTTTATGATGCTGGATTTAGTGTTTCAACTTTATCAAAAGTTCTTTCAGCAGGAGTTTTGGGACAAAAAAAGAAAAGAAAATTAGTTCCAACTAGGTGGAGTATTACTGCAGTTGATTCTAATTTATCAAAATATTTTATTGAAGAAAAAATAATTCAAAATAAAATTATTGATTCTTTTAAAGTTTTTAATTCAAATTTTTTGGATAATAATTTTTGGATAGTTCTACTTCCATATAATTGGAGTTTTGAATTAATTGAATGTTGGCTTGCAGGCGGAGTTTGGAATTTTGATAAAAATAATTTTAAATTAATGGCAGATTTTGAACTTGATAATGGACTTAAAGGATATCCAACTGAAACTGAAGGGGCTTACTTTGCAGCACGCTTAGCAGTGAGTGAATATTTAGTTAAAAATAAAATTAGAGCTAGTGCAATAATTATTAGAGAAATTGGTCAAGGTTATGCTTTGCCACTCGGGGTTTGGCAAATAAGAGAAAATGTTAGACATGCATTAAAAGAAAAACCACTTGAATTTAGTAATATTGATTTAGTTTTTAATTTTTTATCAAAAAAAGTAATTGTTCCAATTAAAGAATATAAAAACAAATCAAATTTGTTAAAACATTATAAAACTCAAACAAGATTAAATGAGTGGTTTTAAATTTAATTTCCATGCATTTTCTGATAGTCCAACATCTAATAAATATAAAAATTCTTGACCTTTTTGTTTACCAAGCGTTTTTATAATATTTTTTATAAATGTTTTAGTACTCACAGATTTTTTAGAAGTGTTTGATTCTTTTTTATTAATAAATTCTTGAGCTAATTTGTGAATAGTTGCCCTTTGTTGTTTATCTTTCACTTCTAATATATCAAGCGCTCTTGAAGCACTTGCTTGATTAAGCCTTCTGCCTAATTTAATTCCTTGATATTTTTCTTGTACTGCGCTTGGCCAAACTGGGTGTGAAAATATTGCTTTTCTTCCAGTTTGTCTTATACTTTTTAAAAGAATATTTCTAAGTTTAGAATCAGATAATAGTAAAGTTGATTTTGGTTTTAAATTTCTTGGAGTATTTTTTAATACTGGCACAAAAATCACTTTTTAAATTTTATAAATTGTGCAATTAAAGCTTCAAGTTGAATTCTTTCATTTGCCCCTTCAACAATTCTAAAATCATATTCTCCAATTGTATCAATCAAAGAAACTTTTTCTTTTTCTGTTAAAAATTTTTCATCTAAATTTATTGTTTCTCTATAAATTTGTTTTAAAATATCTTCGCCACTCATTCCGTATTCATAAAGTAATTCGTCAAGTTTTTTTCTAGCATCTAAAAATTTTGCATCAAGTGCAAGAACTATCATTTCTTGAACTTGTTCTGGTCTAGCTCTTGAAGAAACAGAGTATACAGTATTTTCATCTATTTTTTCATTAATACTAGAACTAGCTTGAAGTATGTTTACGGCTTTACGCATGTCTCCTTGACAAACATAATTAATTGCTTCAAGTGCTTTATCATCAATTTTAATTTTTTCAATTTCACTAATAATTTTTATTCTTTCTTTAACATCTTCTCCGTTTAAAGGTTTAAATCTATAAACCACACATCTACTTTGCAAAGGTTCAATAATTTTTGAAGAGTAATTACATGAAAGAATAAATCTACAAGTTTTTGTATATTTTTCCATTGTTCTTCTTAGGGCTTGTTGTGCATCATTAGTTAGTGCATCACATTCATCTAAAAAAATTATTTTAAAATCTGAATCAAAAGCCAGAGTTCTAGCAAAATCTTTAATTGTTTTTCTTACAACATCAATTCCTCTATCATCACTTGCATTTAATTCTAAAAAGTTTTGTTGGTAGTTTTCACCAAAAAGTTCTTTTGCTAGGGCTATTGAAGAAGAAGTTTTTCCAGTGCCTGCTGGTCCAGAAAATAATAAATTTGGGATATTTCTTTTAGTAACATAACTCTCAAGGCGTTTAGTAATCTCTTTGTGCCCAATTACATCTTTAAGTCCCTTTGGTCTATATTTTTCAACCCAAGGTAATTCTTGCTCCATATTAAAAAATATTCTAGTAAAGGTTAAAAGCCCTTGCGAAAGTGAATAATAATCATAAATTTAGCAAATTAGGAATACTTAAAAATATATTATCAGTTCATTTTCTTATGACTAAAATTAATAATAAGCAATTTTTACTAATAAGTATAATTTGGTTTTTAATATTTTATTTAATTTTATGGGTACTTTCTGGTGCATGCACTTCACTATTTGTTGCACCTAGTGAAGAGGCAACTGTTTGTTTGACAAAGTCTAATATTAATTTTTTAGCAGGTGTTCCATTAGTTGGTTTATTTTTCCCAATTACCCCCTGGGTATCGCTTTTCTATTGGTTTAGCCCAATATTTGGTTTTATTGCAGGATATTTTACAATAAAATGGTGGAATAATAATTTTGAATCAAAGGAAGCAACTTCAATATTTTTTCCAATTTTAATGATTTTTATTTTATTAATTGGTTTTACTGTGAATTTAGCTTGGTTTTATGGAGAGTATGTTTCAATTAGTAACTCTAGAAATCCTCAACTAAATGCTGCATTATATTTTTGTTTTGATCAAGATGCGAGTGTTTGTAATAATACAATAAATCGTTTAAACACTGAACTTCAACAACAAGCTGTTGCAAATAATTCTTCAAAAGTTACTCAATATTTAGGGGTTAATTTTTGGCAACAATTAAAATCAAATATTTTATTAACATTTATTTTTGGAACACTTGCAGCGTGGATTTTATTATTCTCTAAAGATTTGTTTGAATCAAAAAGAAAATAAATTCTAATTTAAATTTAATTATTTTCTAGTGATAAAATGAAAAAGTATTATATTGAAGGATATGGGTGTTCTCTTAACTTAGGCGAAACTGAACAAATTTCTGGATTTTTAAAATCAAATGGATTTGAAAAAGTTTTAGAAATAAATGTTGCTGATTTTATAATAATAAATACTTGCTCAGTAAAAATGGTTACTCAGCAAAGAATGATTTTTAGAATTCAAAAATTATTTAATGAAAAGAAAAACTCTGCAAAAATAATAGTTACTGGGTGTCTAGGTGCAACAAATCCGAGTGATATTCAAAAAATAAATCCAGAAATAATTGTGCTTGATACA
The DNA here is from genome assembly GCA_964491675.1 of uncultured archaeon. Lineage (GTDB taxonomy): Archaea > Iainarchaeota > Iainarchaeia > Iainarchaeales > JAAZKV01 > JABIDZ01. The sequence continues at coordinate 7,793 of CAZBHA010000019.1, read as the reverse complement.
AAATTAGAAAGTCTTTGTGAGGTATTAAAAATTAAAAAACAATCATTCTCCCCTGTAATAAAAGAAGAAAAATCGCATGAAAAAATTTCAATAATTCCAATTTCAGTAGGTTGTGTGAACAATTGCACATATTGTGCAACAAAATTAGCGCGAAGTAAATTACACTCATATTCTATTGAAGAAATTGATGCTGCATTTAAGCGTGCAATAAAAAGTTCTAAAGAGATTCATATTACTTCACAAGATCTTGGTTGTTATGGGTTTGATAATAAAACAAATTTAGTTGAGTTAATAAAAACTTTGTTAAAAAATAAGGGGGATTATAGAATTAGGCTAGGGATGATGTCTTTACAACATTTTCGTAAATTTAGAAATGAATTGCTTGATTTGTTTGAAGATGAAAGATTGTATAAATTTTTACATTTGCCAGTTCAAAGTGGATCTAATAAAATTTTAAAAAGTATGAAACGAGATTATTTAGCAGAGGACTTTATAAAAGAAGTAAATTTTATAAGAAAAAAAATTCCAGATATTACAATTTCTACAGATATAATTGTTGGGTTTCCTGGTGAAACAAAAAAAGATTTTGAAAGTACGCTTAAGTTAATTAAAAAAATAAAGCCTGAAGTAGTAAATATTTCAAGATATGGTAAAAGAAAAGGAACACTTGCTGCGATAATGCCTTTACAATTAACTGAACCTCAAAAAAAGGAAAGAAGTAGGATAATTTCTGCACTTGTTAAAGAAATTTTAGTTAAAAAAAGTAAGAAAATGCAAGGGAAAATAGTAACTGCGCTAGTTTCACAAAAAGCAAAAGGGGGCTATTTTACTGCAAGAACTAATAATTATCGTCCAATTTTGGTAAAATCAGGGTTTGGTCAATTTGTTAAAGTTAAAATAATTCAAACTTATCCTAATTTTTTTAAAGGTTTAATTTTATAACTTTAGAGTCATTTTTAAATCTTTTTTAATAATATTATATCATGTTAAAATTGATTTTTTTAAAAGCAATTGAAGAATATAAAAATAATTTAAAAGTAATGCTTAGTTTTGGGATATTATTTTTATTTTTAATTCTTTTTGTTTATTTTGAACAATTTTTCCTTTCAACAGGGACAGTTCTTTTTAATTATGATTTTAATATATTCTCAATAATCGCTTTTTTATTCTCGCTTGCTTTTTTATATGCATTTTCTTTTTTTATATCTTTAACCGTTTATTCTGTAAAAAGAGATGTTCAAAAAACAGTTTTTGATAAATACTGGAATGATTTGTTAAAAAAAGCATCAATTAAAATATTTTTATTTTATGTTGCTCTTGCACTTATTTCGTTTATAGTTTTTGAATTAGGATTTATTTTTTCAAATTTATTAATTCCAATGATTTTTGTATTTGTTATTTTTTCTCTTTTAATGTATGTTCCTCAAAGCATTGTTCTTGATGAAAAATCAATTTTTGAATCAATAATTGAAAGTATTAAGTTTTGGATTTTAAATTTTAAAATAAGTATTGCAATTGTTTTATTTGCTTCTTTAGTTGTTTTCATTTTATCTTTTATTGAATGGGGGTTAGAATTTTTTGCAATCCCGGGATTTATTATTACTTTTATTTTAACATTCATTTTTTTAGTTCCTTTTATGGAACAGACAAAATCATATGCGTTTGTATTAAAATTTAATTTAATAAAACAGCCTGAAGTTTTAGCAGCAATGCATAAACCAAAACCAAGAATAAAAATTAATGCTGCCAGATTAAGAGAAAAAATAAAAGGCGGAAAGATTTAATTTTTATTAATTCTTTTTAAAATTTATTAATTTTATATTATTTTCAATTAATTCTTCTACTTCTTTAATAGAGTTTGCGCTTGTTGAAAAGCATATTTTTTTTGAATGAATGCATTCCTCAAAAGTTAAATGATCATATGATTGAATTTCTTTTCCAGTTTCATCGCTAAACTTTTTTATGCAATCTTTTGAAGCGATATTAAATAATAAATCATCTTTAAATATTTTACTTATTTCTTTAATTGCTTTATTTGCAAATTCTTTCTCCTTCCCAGTTATTTCTTTTCCAACCAAAAAAAGATTAGTCAAACCAATAGCAGTTTGCATTTCGCTAGGATTAAATTCTTTTAAATATGATTTTTCTGCTAATAATTCTTTTTTTTGTAATTTTATTTTTTCAATTGTTTTACTTATTTCTTCAATTTCTTCAAATATTTTATCTTCATCTTTTGTGAGTTTTTCTAAATTCAAATTAACAAATAAGTCAATTCCATTTTTTGTTGAAAATAAATTATCATTAAATGGGATTAATTCTTCTTTTGTATTGTTTAAAATTTTTATTGGATAAGTGTTGTTAGTTATTAATTTAATACCAAATTTTGAATCTACTCCAAAAATACTTTTAGAATCATTGACTAAATTATTTGATATTTGTGCTGCGTTTAATCTATTTTCAGAATAATTTTCTAAATATTTGGGTGTGAATAATTCTAAATAATTAGAAAAATCTTGTTCTAAAAAATCAAGTGCATTTTTTATTTTTTTTGCAATCTTTTTTGAATCACTTTCCTTTTTTATAAAACTTGCAGTAACAAAACTAATTCCTCTTAAATTTGGAGTTTTTGCAAAATAGTTTTTGTATTTTAATAATTTTTTTGTATTTTTTAAAATTGTTTTATCAAGAGTTTCAAATTTTTCTGTTAAAAAAGAATATGCAAAAGCTCTATTAGAAAAACCAACTAAATCTTCAATATATATAGTTCCATTAAAATGAAGTTTAATTGCTTGGCTTGGTAAGACATTTAGTAAATTATATTCTTTTAATTCTTCTCCAAAATATGCTTCGTTATTTATCCTTTTTTTTATTTCATAGCTTGGACTTCCCACCCTAGTATATTGTTTTCGTATCTCTTCAAAACCATATAAAGTTAGTTTAGCATTTACTAGTTCGCGTATTAATGGCGCACTTAAAAATTCTATTTTTGAATCCTTTATTTCATTTTCTACTTCAATTGTTATTTTTTCAGCAACACTTCTTGAAATATTTGTTTCTTTTAATAAAGATTGTATTATTTGCCCACGATTAAAGTTTTGAATAGTCTCGTTGGAAGTATATACTTTCATTCTACTAAATGTTTCGTAAGTTTTTGCTGCAATAGGATCCATTTTTTTTAATAAATTTAATGCTGTTTCTCTTAATTTAGTATCATTTCTTGTATTAAGTGCGTTTAGTTCATTAATTATTTTAGTAATTGTCCAAGGATTTGCATTTGCTTCCCCTATTTCTTTAGCAATTAATTGTATTTTTTCATCAATTATTTCCATATTGATAATTAGCTGAGAAATAATTAAATACTACAAGTTTTATTAATTTAAATAATTGTTTGGATAATAAACTGAGTTTATTTAGAATTTGAATTTTAAATGGTTTTTTTGTTTGAAACATTAATAAACTGTTTTGTTTTCTAAACTTTATAGGGTGTTTTAATTTGGAAGCAAAACTGGACAAAATTGATCATATAATCTTAGAAGCACTTCTTTTGGATGGAAGAGCTAGTTTTTCAGCAATTGCTAGAGAAACAAAACTTACTGATGTTGCGATTAAAAAAAGAGTAGAATCTTTAAAAAGAAGATCAATAATTTCAGGAATTACAGTTGATTTAAATTATAAATCACTTGGTTATGAAAATCCAATTTATGTTCAAATAAGAAGTGAAGTTTCAAAAAACAAGGATATCGTAAAAAAATTAAAAGCAATGGATTTTGTTTTAGAATTATATCAAATTCTTGGGGAATATAATTTAATAGCTAAGTTAATTGTTCCAAATTTAGAATCTGCTGAAAAGTTTATTTCGCAGTTGGGTTTAATTGATGGAGTAATTGATCTAAAAACAATGGTTGTTTTAAGTGAATTAAAAAAATCTTCATCTCTTCCAAGTAAAACTCTGCAAAATAAGTTGTAAGTGTTTTGACGTAAACGCGTGTTTAGTTTTTATTCTTTTTTAACTTATTTTACTTTATGAAACTAATTATTTCAGAAAAAGCAATTGCTGGGCAAAGAATTGCTGAACTACTTTCTGACGGCCAAGTAAAAGAAAGTAATGTTTTGGGAGCAAGGGTTTTTGAATTTGAATTTAAGGGAGAAAAAATAAGATTAATTCCTTTAAGGGGGCATATTAGTGATGTTGAGTTCCCAAAAAGTTTTTCAAATTGGGGGTCAGTTCCAATTAAAAGTTTAATAGATGCGCCAATAATTTATTCTAAAAAAGAATTTAGAATAATTGATGCCATAATTAATTCTGCTCCACTAGCCCAAGAAATAATTATTGCAACTGATGCGGATAGAGAAGGGGAAGCTATTGGTCTTGAAGCAATTTTATATGCTCAAATATCCAATAAAAAAATAAATGTTTCAAGAGCATATTTCTCAACAATTACAAAAATAGATATTGAAAAATCATTTAATACTTTAGAAAAATTTGATTACAATTTTGCACATTCTGCAAATGCACGAAGAGAAATTGATTTGATTTGGGGCGCAGCACTAACTAGGTTTGTTTCAATTTCTTCAGGACAATTAGGAAAAAATTTTTTGAGTGTTGGTAGAGTTCAAACTCCAACATTAGCTCTAATTGTAAATCGTGAAAAAGAAAGAAATGCTTTTATTCAAAAAAAATATTGGGAAATAACTGCTGATTGTATAAAAGATGATTTGGCATTTAATGCGATACATAGGACTGAAAAATTTTGGGAAAAAATAGAAGCTCAAAAAGTTATTGATAAAAATATAAAACAATTAACTGTTAAATCAGTTGATAAAAAAATAAAAATATTAAAAAAACCAGAACCATTTAACACTACTGAATTTTTAAGGGCTGCAACCGCAATAGGAATTAGTGCTAGTAAAGCAATGTCTTTGGCAGAGAGTTTGTATCAAAAAGGATTTACTTCCTATCCTAGAACAGATAATAAAAAGTATCCGAAAAATTTGGATTTGATTGAAATTTTAAAAAGATTAGAATCAGTTACTGAATTAAAAAAAGATGTTAGTTTAGTTCTTTCTCAAAAAAGTATTGTTCCTAGTGCCGGAAAAGAAACAAAAGATCATCCTCCAATTCACCCAGTGTCTGCAGTTAATAAAAGTGCTCTTTCTATTGATGAGTGGAAAATTTATGAATTAATTGTTAGGAGGTTTTTAGCAACTCTTTATTTTGATGCAAAAACTAATAATACTGTTGTAGTTTTGTCAAACCAAGATGAAGAATTTATTGCACGTGGGCAAATAATTATTGAAGCTGGTTGGAAAGAATTTTATTTTTATAGTAAATTAAGTGAAACAATTTTACCAAATTTAGAAAGCGGGGATGTTGTTGATGTTAAAAAAATAAATTTGGCCGAAAAAGAAACTTTGCCGCCCACAAGATATTCAGAAGGATCTTTGATAAAATTGATGGAAAAATATAATTTGGGAACAAAATCAACTAGGCCAGCGATTATTCAAAAATTATATTCTAGAAATTATATTTCAGGAAGTAAAAGTATTGTTCCTAGCGAAATAGCATTTTTAGTTATTGATTCTTTAGAAAAAAGTTCAAGCGTGGTAACAAAACCAGAAATGACTGCTGAGCTTGAAAAAGAAATGGATTATATTGCAGCGGGTAAAAAAATTAAAGAAAGTGTAGTTAAAGAATCTAGTGTAATTTTAAAAAAGATAATTACTGAACTTGAAAAAGATAAAGAAAAAATAAAAATTGGTATTAAACAAACGGTAAAATCAAATAAAACTGTTGGAGTTTGTGATAAGTGTGGGGGAAATTTAATAGTAAGAAAAGGAAAAACGGGTAAGCGTTTTGCGGGGTGTGCAAATTATCCAAATTGTACAAACACTTTTGCTCTTCCTCAAAAAGGAAGTATAACTCAGACTACTGAAAAGTGTGCTAGTTGTCCAGCGCCAGTAATAAAAGTAAAAAATAAAAATTTTTCTTATAAAATGTGTTTGAATATGAGTTGTGCATCAAAGGCAAGTTGGAAGAAAAAGGAAAATAAATAATTTTTTTATTATTTATAAAAAAAAATAAAATTAGTTTTTTTAAATTAAGGGTGCAAATCAAAAATAAGATTTAGCTTGGTGAGCTTTTTTACACCCCTAATTTTTTTCTCTCAAATTCTTCTCTCAAACTCTTCTATCCCCTCCAAATGTAATATACTTATAACTATTATTATTATTAAATACTCATTAGCTTTAACTATAAATAAAATACATTTAAAATACTTTTTGTGTAATTTTTAATATATTGCTGAGGTGGATAATATGGCACAAAAAATGAAGGTTGACGATGAAATTAGACTTAATATTTTAAAATCTCTTCTTGAAAAAGGAGCTACTCAACCAAACCTGCGAAGAATTAAATCAAAAACAAAATACCACCTTGCTACTATAAAAGGGTCAATTGATTTTTTACAAAAAGAAGGGGTTTTGCAAGGATTTGGTCCAAAAATTGCATTTTGGAAACTTGGATATAAATTAGAAGCTGTTGAACTTTTACAAATTGATTTTTCAAAAAAAGAAAGTGTTGAAGAATTTGTAAAAATATCAAATGAGGATCCACATGTTTATGCACTTAATTCAATAATGGGGCCGGGAAATTATAATGTTATGAGTTGGCAATTTTATAAAGATGTTGAATCATATCACAAAAATTTACAAGAAAGATATGTTACAAAAATGAAAAGTTATTATGAAGTAGTAAAAGATAGGCAAGTATTTTATTTAACTGATCCAAAATATAAAAAAGGATCAAGAACAGATTCAATAATTCAAATTTTAAGAAAAGAATCCGGACTTGATTAATTAATTTAGTGATTAATTATGAAAATTGAAATTGATTTAAGTAAAACCTTGGAGCAAAATGCTACAATATATTTTCAAAAAAGTAAACTTGCGCGTAAAAAAATTGCTGGATTAAAAATAGCTACTGAAAAGCAAGATAAAATATTAGAAAAAAAGTTAGCAGAAAAAGAAATTAAAGAAAATAAAAAAGAAAGAAAAAAGAATTGGTTTGAAAAGTACAGGTGGTTTTTTACAAGTGATAATTTACTTGTTGTTGGTGGAAAAACTGCAATACAAAATGAAGAAATTGTAAAAAAATATATGAAAAAAGATGATTTATATTTCCACGCTGAAGTTTATGGCGCTCCGCACTGTGTAATAAAACTTTCTGAAAGTAAAAAACTAAAAAGTGTTCCACAAATTAGCAAAAAAGAAGTTGCATCTTTTGCAGTAACTTTTTCAAAAGCTTTTGAAAGTGGGGTTTCTAGTGCTGATGCGTATAGTGTTAAGCCTGATCAAGTGTCAAAAAGAGCACCTACTGGAACAAGTATGGGGACTGGTGCATTTATGATTTATGGTGAACGAGAATATTTTAAAAAAACTCCAATAGATATTGCAATTGGAATAAATAGTAAAGAAAAAATACTAATGTGTGCTCCATTTTTGGCTTGTAAAAAATGGTGTTCTTATGTAATAAAATTGCGTCAAGGAGATATTGAAAAAAATAAAATGGCAAAGTTATTAAAAGAAAAGTTTTTAGAAAAAGGGATTGATTTTTCAATTGATGATATACTCTCACTACTTCCAAATGGTAAGTTTGACATTGTTTAATAACTTTACTAAATAATTAATTACATTTATAAGAGTTTTTTAAGTACCCTATACTTAATAGGGTGAAAAAGAATGTCTGAAATAATTTTACAAGTTCAAGATCCAGATCCAACCCATGTTGGAAGAAA
>CAZBHA010000018.1:484-12568 GCA_964491675.1 uncultured archaeon | reverse complement strand
GTATCCTTCTTCTGGGTTTGCGGTTATTTCTATTATTGTTCCTGCTTCTACTGCAGTTTCTATGTTTGAGTCTGGGTTTCCTGCTGCTGTTGGGTTTGCATTTAATGTTAGTGTGTATGTTGGTTCTGGGTCGGGTTCTGTTTGGGTTGGTGTTGTTGATGCTTGGTTTGCTGTTGAAGATAGTTCGTAGTTTTGGCAGGGTGTAGAAATGTTAGTGTAGGTGTGTGTTTTTGTTATTCCTTTTTGTATGTATGTTATTGTTATGGTTTGTGTGGTGGTGTTTGTTCCGTCGTTGCATGTTTGTGTGGTGTTTATTGGGAATATTATTTGGTTGCCTAGTGTTAAAGTGTTGTTTGAGTAGTAGTTTTGGTCTTGTCCGTTGATTGTTATTTTTGTTATTTTTATTGGGTCTATTTGGTTTGATTTTATTTGTAGGATGTAGTTTCCGTCTGGTGTTGTTGCTGTGTCCATTAGTGCTAGGGTTTGTGTTTGTTGGCTGATTTGTTGTTGTGTGGTTGTTACGCCGCTTCCTGTTTGGAAGAATCCTGTTAGTAGTCCTACTACTACGAGTGCGATTACAACAACAATAGCAATAATAATTAGATATTCTATCGTGCCCTGTGCACGATCGTTTTGATGAAACTTTTTCAAAAAGTTTCCGATTGTTCCTTGTGCTTTATAATTCATAAAATTAAACTCCTATTATTAAATCATGTTTTATTATATATATAAATGTTATTATTTAAGTCTCACTTTCAACAATTTCAAAAAATTCTTCAAAAAGAATTTCGCGTGGAAGATTTTTTAGAATTTTTGTTTTTTCTTTTAAGTTTTTCTCATATTCTTTATCAGAAAAAGAATAAACCATTTTTATCATTTCTTTTAATTTAACAGATTCATTTACTTTTTCCCAATTGTTTTTTTCGTGATTAAATTTAAATAACAAATTTAATGAGTCTTCACTATATGTTGAATTTTTAGAACTTTTTATTATTTCACAAATTTCAGTTATTTTTCTTTCTTCTTTTCTTATTTTTGTTTTTCTATTAATTTTTGAAATTCTTTTTTGAACAATTATTAAATCAATAGAAAAAAGTGCATTTTTTTCAATTCCAAAACTAATTAACCTCTCTATTGCTTCTTTACTACTCTCAGCGTGAAAAGTAGCATAACTTCCTTTTGCTTGGCCTGCAAGCATTGTATTAACAAAAGCATTAGCTTCTTCTTTAGTTCTTATTTCTCCAACTATCACTCTATCAGGTCTCATTCTAAAAGTATTTTCAATTAATTTATCTAAACTAATTCCGATTTTTTCATAAGTGTTTAATTTTATTTTATGTTTCTGTGGAAGTACAATTTCTGGAGTTTCTTCAGTAACTACAATTCTTTCTCCTTTTGGCAAAAAGCAAAATAAAGAATTGAGTGTGGTGGTTTTTCCACTTCCAGTATTTCCAACAACTAAAATAGAACAAGATGTTTGCATGGCTAGCCACAAAAATCCATAAATTTCTTCGTTTACTGTTCCGCTTGAAATAATATTAATCGGATTCATTGGATTTTCTTTAAATTTTCTAATAGTTAAATTAGTTCCACTAAAAGCAATTGGGTCAATTGAAGCATTGAGTCTAGCCCCATTTTTAAGTGTTGCATTTAATATTGGTGAATTAAAACTTAATTGTCTTCCAAGCGGAGCAGCAATTCTATTTGCAATAGTTTTTATTTTTTCATTAGTTGTAAAAAAAAGATTTGTTTCAATCCAACCAAAACCATTATCGGAACATTTATTCCATTAACTGCAATTTCTTCAAGATCTGGATCATTAATTAATGGAGTTAATATGCTTTGATGTAATATTTCCCATTCTAAAATTAAAAGTATTTTTTCTCGTTCTTCTTTGTTTAAAAGAATTGAATTTTCTATACAATAACTTTTTAATAAAAAATAAATGTCTTTTTCTCCAGTGATTTCTTTTTTTAAAAATTTAAGATCTGACTTAATACTTTCTATAATATCTTTTTCTTTTTTTTCTAAATTTGGAAAATCTACTACTAAATAAGTTTGTCCCTGTTTTGAAACGATTTCACCACTTTTGCTTTTAGTGATTTTTTTAGAATAATCTAATTGTATTCCAATATAATCAATATTGTTTTTTTCTTGCATTGTGATGATTATTTTTTGTGTATTTAAAAAATTCACTCTAATTTCGTTGATTGGCGTATATTTTATTACTTAATTTTTTTAGGGTTGTTAATTTTTCAAATTTTTTATATTTAAATATTTTTTAATGGAATATGATTTTCGGGTTATCACCCCAATTTCTATATAAAATATTAAAGGCAAGAAATTGAAAATATAAAAATATTTTCAAGATAAATGAGGGAAGAAAGCACCATCTATTTTTAGCTTTCTTTCCTTTACAAAAAGTTTTTTTTAATAATATAATCAAATTACCAAGTAATTTTATTTCCTAAATTAATTTTTTTAAAAGTATTAACTGGTGCTTCAATTACAAATTTTGCTGCTTTTTTTGGAGTATAATTTATTGTCCAAGGTTTTAGTGTAACTTTATCAACAACTTCCTTTTTTGAATTTAAAAAAATAACATCTATTGGAAAAAAAACAAAAAGCATATGTAATGAACAACTTATCCTACTTTCTTTTGGAAAACTAAAAATTAGCGCATAATTAAATTTTTTTTTATTTTCAAACATAAGTCCAATAAATCTTTTAAAATAAGTGTTTGCTAATTTGATTTTTTTAATAATAGTTACTTTGTCTTTTTTAAGTGTCATATTATCACTTAAGAAGTTCTAGGGCAGGAACATGAATTTGTTCTAAAATTTTTCTAGTTTCCTTTGGATCTTTTTTTTCTTTTTTTAATTTTTCTCTTTCTTTTGAGAGTTCTTTTGTTAATGAATCAATTTCACTCATTTTACTTCTTAATTCTTTAAGTATTTTTGCCATTTCTTGTTTTGCTTCCTTATTAGTACCTTTTTCAAGTTCATTTTCCATAATAAAATAATGTTTTCTTTAAATAAAAAGATATTGTAGAGGTAGCTTTTTTATATTTTTTAAAAGTGTATTTAAATATCAAATTTTTTTGATATTATTTTATTTGAATATTTCCCCAGTTTCTTTACTCCAAAAGTAAAGATCAAGCTCTGCAAAATTAATATTATTTTTAATGCAATATTGTTTCATTTTGTTTTCAATTTCAAGGTACTTTTTAGCGTTGAGTGTTTTTGGGATTTCTTTAATAATTTCTATTTTTAATAAATTTTTCAAAATATGTCTATCAAGAATTGCAACATCGTTAAAAAAACCAATATTTCTTAAAAAATGACTTGCTTCTTTGTATCCAAATCCATTAACTTCTCTAACCAAAAATTCTCTACATTTAAAAGCATTTTTTTCAACTTCATTTTTTATTAAAATTTTTTTAATATTATTTTTTTTGAATTTGTCTTGGGCAATAATAATTCTTTTTGCTTTTGTTTTATAAAATCTAACATTTTTTACTAATGGTTCAATATTTTCTAAACTTCCAATATATAAAAGTTTATTTTTTTTAAGATTATTAATTACTTTTTCAGCTCCCCTTGCACTACTTTGGGGTGTGAGTAAACAAAATATTAGTTCTTCAAATATTTTTTCATTACTATTCCAAATTTTAGTATAACTATTTAATGCTTGATTTATTTTAACTGATAAGTCTTTGTTAATAACTAGCTTTTGCATATTCAACCCATGAACCAATACTATTAAAAACAATATAATCCTAACTTTTCTAAAGAGTGTTTTATTTATAAAGATTAAATTTGTTATTTAATAGTGGTATTATGTTAGAAACAATTGCATTTATTCCTGATGGAAATAGGCGTTTTGCTAAAGAAAAGGGAATAACTATTGAAAAAAGTTATTTTTTAGGTACAAGAAAAGCTTGGGAAGTACTACAGTGGATTACTAGTTTTAAAAATATTAAAAATGGAATATTTTATACATTTTCTTTAAAAAATTTTCAAAGAAATGGTGCTGAAAAAGCAATTTTGCTTAGTCTTTTAGAAAAAGAATTAGATTTAATGATTAAAAAAGAACGTCAAGAATTTTTGAAAAAAAATAAAATAAAGATTAAATTTGTTGGTAAAAAAGAATTATTTTCAAAATCTCTTCAAGCAAAAATGTCTTTTGTTGAAGAACTTACTTTAAAAAATGGTTTTAGAACAATTTATTTAGCGCTTGGTTATGATGGTCAAGAAGAAATAATTTCTGGAATAAAAAAATTTATTAAAGAAATTGAAGTTGGTAAAAAAAGTGCAAAAGATTTAAGTGAATCAAAATTTTTAAATTATTTGTATATTCCTCTTCAACCTGATTTAATTATTAGAACTTCTCCTGAAAAAAGATTAAGTGGGTTTTTAACTTTTCAAAGTGCATATAGTGAACTTGCATTTATTGATAAATATTGGCCAGATATTACAGAAGATGATGTAACTAAAATAATTTCTGTTTTTGAAAATAGAGAAAGACGATTTGGAAAGTAAAATTTTGCTTTTTGAACTATTTAAAAATCTAATTTATACTAATTTAATTCTAGTAGCCCCATCGTCTAGTGGCCAAGGATAGCCGGTTCTGGTCCGGCTGACGGGAGTTCGAATCTTCCTGGGGCTATTTCTCAGCAGTTAAATACCAATCCCATGGTGGATCTTCACTAGGATAATAAGTTTGCCCTGCATTTTTCCAAGCAACCCAGTCATAATTAACTCGGTCTATTTTTATTTTTTTAAATCCTGCTTTTTTAAAACGATAAAGAATTTCAAATCTATAAAATACTTTTTGAGTCTCTCCTTCAAAAGTAATATTCCCATTAATAAAATCAATATTCTTTTTTAGATTTTTTACTTCACTGGTTTCTTGGTTTTTTTTATTTATTGTTAAAATTGATTGATAAATATATGATTCCATTGCCGGTAAAATACAAAAGATTTTGCCGTTTTTATTTAATAAGTTGTAAATATTTTTTATTATTTTATCTACTTCTTTTGAGTTTGGTGCAAGAATAGAATTTATACTTAAAATATAATCAAATTTTTCTTTTTCTCGTATTTTACTAATGTCTTTTACAAATAATTTTATGTTTTCTTTTCCTGCTATTTTTTCACTTGCTTTTTGAATCATTTTTTCTGAAAAGTCCCATCCTTCAACACTTTTAAAATTTTCTGATAATTGTGAAAGTAATTCACCAATACCACACCCTAAATCAACAATGTTTTTTTCTTTGGAATAAATTTTTTTTAAATCAGTGAATAATGGATTTTCTACACTGTCTTTTATTGGACTTATTACATCTTCATAATAATTTTGAGCAGACTTATCCCATTCTAGTTTTCCCATTAAAAAAATAAGTGTTTGTTCTATAAAATAATTTGTATTTACTAACTTCGCATTATATCAAGTAAAGTTTTTGCCATAAACCAGTATGCTGGTTTAGTCGCAAGTTTTCCAATAAATTCACTTGGGGAATCCATATCTCCATGTTCTATTAAAAATTCTTCAATTTTTTTAGCTTTAAATTTTTTAAATAATTCATTTGCACTTTTTTGATCTAGTGAATTAGCATATTTTCGTATCTTCCAATGCATTTTAAGTTCTCTATTAATACCACTTACTCTTTTTTCATATTCATTAAGTGGAGTTTTGTGTTTGAAATGATCTGCAATAGTAGTTGCTAAAATATTTCCAGCTTTCATTCCAAAAATAACTCCTCCTCCAGTAGTTGCTTTTGTTTGAAATGCGGAATCACCAACAAGAAGCATATTATCTTTTACTATTTTTTGAAGAGGGGGGCCGTATGGAATTAAAAAAGATTTTAATTTAGTTGGTCTAACGCCTGGTAATTTTTCACTTAAAAAAGTTTTAAAATTTAATGAAACATTATCTCCTAATAATGTACCAATACCAATTTTTGCTTTTTTTTCATCAATCGGTATAACCCAAGCAAAAAATCCTTTTGCATAATCCCCTAAATAAATGCTCACATATTCTTTTTCAAAATCTCCATAACAAATTGATTGTACAGTGTGAATAAAATTTTCTTTTTTTGTTTCTAAACCCATTAAATGTCTAACCACAGAATTAACTCCGTCTGCTCCAATTATAATTTCAGCTTTTCTTATTTCTCCTCTATTTTTATTTTGTACAAATAAAGTGTTTTTTCTAACATCTATTAGTTTTGTATTAGTTGCGACATGAATATTTAGTTCTCTAGCTTTTTTTAATAACATTAAATCAAATTTTTCTCTATCTGTTAAATAAGCAACTGGTTTGTTTCTAGTAACACAAATCATTTCTCCGTTTGGTGCAAATATTTTTGCCCCCCTGATTTTATTTAATACACAGTCTTCTGCATCAATTTTAAGATCATCTAGTCCTTTTTTTGAAAATAATCCTGAACAGTTTTCAGGAGCTCCAATGCTAGGGTGTTCTTCAAGAACTATTGAGTCAAATCCTTCTTGTTTAAGTCTAATTGCAGTAGCAAGTCCAGCAGGCCCAGCTCCAATTATTGCAACATTGTTCATGATATTATTAGTATTTTAAAGCTTAAATACTTTATCTAAAAAGATTTTTTTTAAAAAGAATTTACTTTTTATATTTCCATTTTTCTTTTTGAGAAACAGGAGTTTTTTTATTTTTCAGTTTTTCACTTATTTTTTTAATTGGATTAAAGTCTTTTTCATAAAATTCATTATTTTTTCCTTTAAAATAAACGATTGCTCCAATTACTATTATTAAAATTAATAATAATATAATTATTCCAATTATTAAAACAAGATTAAAATTATTAGTAATTATATTTTTTGAATCTTCTTCTTTTTCTAAGATTACTGAAGGAACAATGAATTTTTGAAGAACATTGTTATCATTTAGTTTATTTGCTTCTTCTAAACTTAAATTATTTATTGTGTAACTTATTTGTGTTGTTCCTCTTGGTACAATAAATTCTATTATTGGATCATCTTCTATAATATTAAATAAAGTTCCTGATCTAATTTGTGTTGCACTTTTTGCAAATTCTTTTGGGATTATTTCAATTACTTTAAATTCATCTTCATTTGAATCAAAATTTAATCTAATTATAATTTGAGCGATGTATCTATCTCCAATTTTTAAAATATTTAATTCTCGGGTTAAACTTGAATTTAGTGCTCTTTCTTTTATTAGTTCATAATTTTCTTGAGTTATAACTCCAGTTTGTAATCCTTTTTCTATTTCTTCATTAGTTAATTGAGAAATTTGACTTGACATTGTTTCTATACTTAATTTGTTAGTATTTGCTAAATATATTGTTCTTGCTTCTTGTGCTTTTTCTATTTTTATAGTATTATCTGAACTATTTTCAGCTTCATTTAATTTTTGATCAGCTAGATTTTTATCTATTAAAATTTCTTCTAAAACTTCAATTCCATTAGCTTCAAAATATTTTATTAAATCATTTAATACTAGTCTACTTGCCTTAGCATCATTAATTGCTTTTTGTACTTTTTCTACTTCACTTAACTGGTTTGAAATAAGTATTGTTCTATTAGCTTGATTGATATTTCCTGCTTCATCAGTTGCAATTACTTTTAAATTATTATTTCCGTTTGGAATTAAATTAGTGTTTAATGTAGTTGAAAAAATATTTCCACTTCTTGTTGAGTTATATTTAATACCTTCAATTTCAAATTCAACTTTGCTTACGTTTCGATTATCAGTAACAGTTATACTAATTGTTCTTTGCCCAGCAAAAGTGATATTAAAATCGCTTGGCCAAATTATTTCCGGTAATATATTATCAACATAAATTATTTTTTGAGTAACTACACTTGCAGAATCAACTTCACACCATAAATCAATTCTGTCATAACTACTTGAATTTATTGTGAAATTTTCTATTATTTGATTAACACTATTTCTGCTTGTTCCCAGAGTTAATGCTCCGCTTGAACTTGATCCTAAATAAGTATTATATCTAATTCTAGCATTATTTACAGTTTCTCCGAAATTACAAGTAACTGTCAAAAAGTCATTATTTTTTACATAATTTACTGTATCGTTTCCTCTTTTTACTGTTATATTTGAGCTGTATCTTGATGGAGTTGCACTAATTGTAGCTCCGCTACTTTCGTTTGCAGCATTATCAATTGTTGTAACTTTAAAATCATAGCTTGTATTATTTGTGAGTCCAGTTACTACTGCACTAGTTGAAGTAGTTGTAGTAAATTCTGTATTATTTTTATAAACTTTATATACTTTGTTTGCAGAAACATTATCTGCACTTGCTGCGCTCCAAGTTAGTATTACTTCTCCATTTCCAGATTCAGCATTTAGATTAGTAACATTTGATGGTGAAATATTATCAAAATTAATTGTAAAAGATTTTTCTGCACTAGTGTTTCCAAAGTGGTCCACTAATTTTGCATAATAAGTTTTTGTTCCATTTGTTGTATTACATCCATAAGTTGAAGAAGTTATATTAAAATTTGTAATTGTTGTGGCATAATCAACTTCATATCTTTGCTCGCTTGTTGCATTAGTCAAACAAGATAAATAAATTTTTGTTGGAGTAAGTTCAGTTACATTAAATGTTAAATTTGGAGTGTCTTCTTTTGTGTAAGTATATCCACTTGCATATCCTACAGTTACACTGTTTATTACTGGTGTTGTAGTGTCTACTATAAAACTAATTGTTCTTGAGCTAATATTTCCTAAAGAATCGTTAGTGTCAACTGTTAATGTATGATTTCCGTCTGTTAAAGTTGCATTAATTGTTGCTCCTGCAACATTAATATAATTAAAATCATTAGAATCAAATTTGTATGCGAGTGTGTTTACTCCGCTAATTGGGTCACTTGCACTTATTGTTGCACTTAAATTTGAAGTAGCATATTTATTTTGATCAGTAATTGCAGTTATTGTTATTGTTGGTCCAGTAGTATCTAAAATTATTGATGCTGATTTGCTTCTTGAAACAGTAAAAGTGTTTGATGAAACATTTGCATCTTTTACAAAAACATAAAGTGTTTTTTCTCCATCTGCGCCTGTTAAATTTAAATAAGTAGTAATGTTGTTGCTTGGTATAATAGTTCCTTCTCCACAATTAGAAATATTGTTCGAGTCATTAATACAATAACTTCCGGGTTCAGTTTCTCCATAGGTTGTAAAGTATACTTCTATATTTCTATCTGCAGTATGAGTATCATCAGCATTTATTTTAAATGTGCTAACAATAAGTTCGCCCGCACTAACCCCACTAAAAATTAAAATAAATATTAAAAAAAGTGATAAAATTTTATGTGACATTGTTTCTCATTTCCAAAATTAATACAAATATCATTAGGAAAACCTTTTTATATCTATTTTGTAGTTTTAATTTGATTTTTTCAAGAACTCTTTTGTACTAAATGTTTTTTAATACTAAAATTCTTAGTTTAATTATGATTGATAAAATTATTTGGTTAATTTTACTTACTTTTGTTCCGACCTTGGAACTAAGATGGAGTATTCCAATTGGATTATTTGATGGGGTACTACATATTCCTCTTTTTGGAGAATGGGTTGGTTTTGGTTTGCCTATTGAAATAGTTTTTCCAGTAGTAGTTATCGCAAATATTTTTTTAGGAATTATAATTTACTTTTTACTTGACAATTTTGTACATTTATTAATAAGAATTAAAAGAATTGAAAAGATTTACAATTATTTTGTTATTAGAACTCAAAAGAATTCAAAAAATTTAATTGAAAAATATGGGCTTTTAGGAATTGCTATTTTTATTGCAATACCTCTCCCTGGATCAGGATCGTATACTGGTGCATTAGCAGCGTACTTATTAGGAATGGGGTATAAAAAATTTTTTATAGCAAATGCGATTGGAGTAATAATTGCAGGAATTATTGTAACAATCGTTTCACTTGGTTTATTTTCTTTGTTTTAAAAGGTTGGCAATTAATTTAAAAACTTTTTGTAATTCAATTGTAATACGTGGTTTTATGTCTATGGTTATGACTCAAGTTAGATTACCTAAAAAAATTTTACAAGATATTGAATTACTTGTAGAAAGTGGTTTTTATGAAACTAAATCTGATGTTGTAAGGGACGCTGTTAGAAGACTTCTTTTTGATAAACAAGTTGCCTCTCTTAATCTTAAAGGAAATTCAGTAAAAGAAGTTAAAAAAATAAGAAAAAAATTATCTTCGAAAAGAATTGATTTAAATGAAATTAATTCTTTGCAATAATTCGTTTGGAGAATATGTTTCTGTTTCTAATTTTCCAATGTTATGAAGTTCTTTATCAAGAGTTATTAAGATAAAATTATTATTTTTACACATTGCAATATGTAAACAGTCAAAAAAACTTAGATTGCTTTTATATTTATTTTCAATTTGCCTAGCAACCGAATAATCAGTTTGATTAGCTTTGGCAAAAACAATGTTTTCTTCTTTTAAAAAATATTCTCTTTTTTCATTAAAATTTTTGTTTAATTTATTTTCAAGTTCTCTTAAAATAAAACCAGAATAAATAATTTTATTATTTGTTTTAAATAATATACTTTCAACTAATTTTTTTGAAATTTTTCCGTTTGTAGTACTTAATTCATTTTTATTAAAAATATTTAACCAAACGCAAGTGTCTAAATAAATATTCATTAATTAGGAGGGTATTTTTTATTTAAAAACAATTTTATGGTTTAGTGCCGGTCATTCTAAAAACTTTTGTAAGTATTTTAAAAACACCGTTGCATACTCTCCGCGGAAAAGAGAAAATTCTATAAAGTAATTATTTTTTTGATTTGCACTTTTGATTTTTAATTTGTTAATAAAAAAATAACTGTTTCTTTCTAGTTTTTTAATTTTTGGAGCAAATTTTTTTTCAAAGTCAGTAGCTTCTAAAATAATTTTTTGTTTTATGTTTTTGCTTGCTTTAAGCCCATCTAAATTTTTTGTAACTTTTCCCATAATTTGGTTATGTAGAATAGCGTTCCATTTTTCTGACTGGGCAGCTTTAAGCATTGTAATTAAACTTTTTTTTTCAACAAATTCAAAAGCTGTTAAATAATTTTCTTCTTTTTCCAAGGTCCTAAAAATATCTTTTTTACTTTCAGGAATTATTTCACTATTTATCAGTTCGTTCCACTTGCCCCATTTTTTTATTATTTCATTTTTTATTAAAGTGCTTTTTTCACTATCAAAAATACTCTCTTTGGTTAAAAAAAACTTTAACGCATTTTGATAATCTTTTTTTTCAAGTAGTTTATTAAATTCGCTAACCCTTGAGTCAAATCGTTGTTCTCCAAAATAATTTGCAATAAGTTCGTTTTTAAAATTAGTTTTTTTTAATTTTTTTAATTCATTTTCATTAAGTTCTATTTTTACCCTAAAAGAATTTCCTTTATGTTTTCCTAAAAATATTTTTTCTTCACTTACTCCCTTAAATTCAATTTTTAAATTATCTTCTATAATATCATCAATTTTGTATTTAGTACAAAACCACTGCTGAGTAGTTGCATTTTTGTCTTTTTTTCCACAAAAAAGTGCATCAGTTGGAATTCTTTTTCTTACCTCTTTATCACTAATTCCTTTTTTTACTAATAAGTAGTAATAGTAAGTTCCATCCGCCTCTAAAATAGGGTTAAATATTTCTTTGACAAAGAAATTTTCTGGATTAAGAGTATAATTCATAATGATTTATTGTTACAATAAATTAATTAACCCTTTAGCGACAATTGACTAAATTTAAGTTTTGTTTAAATATTATCAATTTTTGTTTTTTTAATGAATTATTATGTTGATAGCTGTATTTGGATTGACTATTTTGAAAATAGATCAGATGGCTTAAAACCGCTTGGTGAGTTTGCGTTTTTATTTTTTAAAAAGTGTGCTAAAGAAAATCACAAAATATATTTTTCAAATTTAGTTTTTGAGGAATTGTCAAAATATATTAGTAAAACTGAAGTTAATAATCTAATTGATAATTTTTCAAATGTAACCATTTTTATTAATTATTCAAATAAACAAATTTCAAAAGCCAAAAATTTAATTAAAGAATAT
>CAZBHA010000018.1:0-474 GCA_964491675.1 uncultured archaeon | reverse complement strand
AACTTACATTTCTCAGATGCTTTACATATAGTAATTGCAAAAGACAATAACTGTGTAGTTATTACTCGTGATAATCATTTTTTTAATTTAGAATCTTTGATCGTTGTTTTTAAGCCAGAAGAAATTATTTAGATGATTCATATTCAGCTAGAATTTTATTACCAATTTCTTCTCTTACTTTTCTAAATTCTTCATCACTAAGATTTTTTGTTTTTCCTTTGAATGTACCCTTCATTGAGAGCAATTTTTTCCATTGTTCTTTTTTTTGTTTTTCAAGTTCATATTGAGAAATATTTTTTCTAATTGCTTCACGAATAAATTCAGTTTTAGTTGAAAAATTAAATTCTTTCATTATTGTTGAAATCTTTTTTTCCATATTTTCATCAATCTTTAAACTAATTGTTTCCATAATACTAAGTAATACTAAATAATATTTAAATGTTTTGTATTTTTTTGTTTTTTTAAAATAAACAA
>CAZBHA010000017.1:4725-13007 GCA_964491675.1 uncultured archaeon | reverse complement strand
AAAAATAATTCTGATACAAAAAGTGAAGTTAATTCTAAAAAACTTGATTTATTATTTAAAACTTTAAATCCACATCAACAAGCTTATATTAATTTTAATTTAAACAATGCAAAAAATGGAGAATATATGCTTTGTGCATTTCATTTAGTGCCATCAAAAGAACTAAATATTTTACAAGCTGCTTGTGAAACTGCTGCCGAATCCTCAACAGGAACAAATTTTTTAGTACAAACAGAAACTCCTTTTGCTAGAGAAATGAATGCTTTAGTTTACAAAGTTGACTTAGAAAAAAATTTAGTTTGGATAGCTTACCCTTGGAGATTATTTGATAGAGTTGGTAATGTTCAAAATATTTTAACTTATGTTGTTGGAAATGTTCTTGGAATGAAAGAAGTTAGTGCAATAAAATTAATTGATGTTTGGTTTCCACCTGCATTTTTAGAACAGTATGATGGACCAAGTTACACACTGGACGATATGCGTAAATATTTAGGAGTATATAATAGACCAATTCTTGGAACAATTGTAAAACCAAAAATGGGTTTAACTAGCGCTGAATATGCTGAAGTTTGTTATGATTTTTGGAGAGGTGGGGGAGATTTTGTTAAAAATGATGAGCCCCAAGCTAACCAAGACTTTTGCCCATATAATAAAATGGTAGAACATGTAAAAAAAGCAATGGACAAGGCTGTGAAAGAAACAGGTAAGAAAAAAATTCATTCATTTAACGTGTCTGCACCTGATTTTGATACAATGATAGAACGATGTGAAATGATAAAAAATGCTGGATTTGAAGAAGGAAGTTATGCTTTTTTAATTGATGGAATTACTGCAGGATGGATGGCAGTTCAAACATTACGAAGAAGATATCCTAATGTTTTTATTCACTTTCATAGAGCAGGACATGGAGCATTTACTAGACCAGAAAATCCAATCGGAATGAGTGTTTTAGTATTATCTAAATTTGCTAGACTAGCTGGAGCTAGTGGAATACACACTGGAACTGCAGGTGTTGGAAAAATGAGCGGAGATCCTAAAGAAGATATCACCTCAGCTCATAATATTTTAGGATTTAAAAAACAAGGACACATCTTTAATCAAAGCTGGGGAAAAATTCCTGACCACGACAAAGATTCAATTAAAATTTCAAAAATGGACTTGGCCCACCATGTTATTTTAGAAGATGATGATTGGAGGGGTGTGAAAAAATGTTGTCCAATTATTTCAGGAGGACTAAATCCAACTTCATTAAAACCATTTATTGATTTTATGGGAAATGTTGATTTTATTACTACAATGGGGGCTGGGTGCCATGCACATCCAAAAGGAACTCAAGCTGGAGCTCGCGCTTTAGTTCAGGCTTGTGAAGCTTATACTAAAAAAATTCCAATTGAAAAATATGCAAAAAATCATATTGAATTAAAAGAAGCAATAGAATTTTTTACAAAAAAGCAACATGTTGATAAATTAAAACTTGCAATACAAACTGAAGAAATTTAATTGGTTTTTTATGAGTCCCGCAGCAAGAAAAAAAAGATTAAAAACTTTTGAAAAAAAAGCACAACAGTTTAAACAAGCAGTTAAAAGAAAAGATGAACAAACTACTCAAACAATAACTAGAGATTCTAGAGAAATAGTAATTGGACGCAAACAAAATAAAGGATTAATTTTTAAAAGAAATATAGCAGAAGTAAGAGTTGTTAGGTTTCTTGAATCTAAATTAATTGAATTTTATAATTCTAAAAATATAAAACCAAAAACATATCAGTTGCATGGACTGCAGGCAAGTGAACTGGGTGTTCAGGAATATAAAAAAACTCCAACTATTCTTTCACTAAGACATTATTTATTTTTAAAACAACAAAAACGTAAAATGTTATTAGCTAAGTTTAAAGAAGATTATTTTATTTGTAAAAAATTTGTAAATGAGTTTAAATTAAAAATTACTATGGATGAACTTGAAAAAGTCGAGTTTGAATTAAATAATCATTTAAAAGAAGCTACTAAAAAAAAGATTGCAAGTATGATTTCGCCTTCCAACATATTAATTCTTGGAAGAAACAGAGATGGTCGATTACGAATTGCAATAATAGATGTTTAATTATTTAAATTTTTCATAAAACTTTTTCATATCAATATTATTAATATCATGTTTTACTAAAGGTTCTTTTTGCATTTGAACAATTTGATCTTCATAAGTTGGTCTATCTTCAGTATAAAAAATTCCTTGGGTAATTTTTTCACTCACTTCTATTGATTTTGCAAAAGCACTCACTCTATTTTTTGGATCATACTCTTGAGGCAAATCAACTAAACGTTCTTTATACCAATTCATATCAAAATTTTTATTATATGAAGGACAAAGTTGTAAAACATCAATCACTGAAAATCCTTTATGAGTCATTGCTTTAATTAAAATATCAGTTAACTTAGATGGAGAAAGCATACTTGTTCTTGCTACAAAAGTTGCCCCCCCAGCAATTGCAGTTGTAATTGGATTTAATGGAGTTTCTAAAGCTCCACTTAGAGAAGTTGAAGATTTAAATCCATCTGGAGAAGTTGGAGAATATTGCCCCTTAGTTAAACCATAAACTCTATTATCTTCTATAATGTGTGTAATATTTAAGTTTCTTCTCATTGTGTGAATAAAGTGATTTCCACCAATCCCAAGTCCATCCCCATCCCCACTAACAACTATTACATTAAGTGCTTTGTTTGCAAGTTTTATTGCAGTTGCTGCTGGAAGTGCTCGGCCGTGTAATCCTTCAAAACCATAAACTTTTACAAATCGTGGCAATTTTGATCCACAACCAATTCCTGAAACAATAACTGTTTCTTCTTGTTTCCAACCTAATTTTTCAATAGCTTGTCTAACTGACATTAAAATTACAAAGTCTCCACAACCCGGACACCAAGTTGGATTTTGCATCGTCATTAAATCTTTTGCTAAAACCATTTTTTCTTCACCTAATTAACTCCAAAATTTTCTGTTTTTACATTTTCATTTTTTGAAAACACTTGAATTTTTTCTGCTTTATTTTGTATAATATTTTTTATTCCTTTTTGTATTTCACTTGGAAAAAAAGCTCGTCCATCATACTTTAAAATTTTATAATCAACTTCTCTCCCACTTAATTCTCGTAAAACTGCACCAAGCTGACCAGTTTCATTATTTTCAACTAAAATTATTTTTTTATCTTTTGTTAATTTTAAAACTTCTTCGCTAGGAAATGGAGAAACATATTTTATTTGTAAAAAATTTGTTTTAATATTTTCCTTTTGTAAAACTTCCATTGCTTGAAGTATTGGACCTTTTGTTGAACCCCAAGAAAGAATTGTATACTCTGCTTCTTTGTCGCCAACTAAGACTGGAGCAGGAAGAGTTTTTGCTAAATTTAAAAATTTTCTTTTTCTTTTTTGAGTCATCATTATTTTATTATCTTCATCTTCACTTTCAAAACTATATTCATCATGTTCATAACTTGTTGCAGTGTGCATCCCGTTTTTTGTTCCAGGAATTACTCTTGGCGAAACCCCATCTAAAGTATTTTCATATCTTTTATAATCTTCTTTAACTTCAGTTATTAATTTTCCCCTATCAATTTTGTATTTTGAATCATCAAATGGTTTTACTGTAAAATAACTTTCTCCTAAATATTTATCAGTAACAATTAATACAGGAATTTGCCAAACTTCAGCTAAATTAAATGCTTGCGTAGTTAATTCAAAAGCATCATTTGCACAACCTGGCGCAAGCAATACTCTTGGAGATTCATCTGTTGAATTATTTAATAAAAACTTTAAATCTCCTTGCCCAGTTCTTGTTGCCATTCCTGTTGCTGGGCCTGGTCGCATTGATTCTAATACTACTAAGGAAGTTTCCATTTGCATTCCCATTCCAAATGCTTCAACCATTAAAGCAAATCCCCCACCACTTGTAGTAGTCATTGCTCGAACTCCAGCATAATTTGCTGCAACAACCATGTTCATTGCTGCGATTTCATCTTCTGCTTGTTTTATAACTAAATTTGCTTCAATTGCAAACTTTTCAAGAGTAGTCATTACGCTTGTTGCAGGCGTCATAGGATAGGCACACATTAATTTACAACCAGCTTTTATTGCACCAAGTGCAACTGATTCGTGCCCTGAAATAAAAATATTTTCGTCTTTATTAGTTGGTTTTAAAACAAACGAAAAATCCCCATAAGTTTTTTTTGCATAATCATAACCTAATTTTGCTGCCATTATATTTCCACTAACTATTTTTTCGTCTTTTTTTCCAAATGTTGTTTTTATTGAATTCTCAAGTAAACTAAAATCTAAGTTAAGTAAACCAAAAACTGCTCCCATTGCAACAGTATTTTTCATTATTCTTCCGCCAGCTTGATTTGCAAAATCTAGAAGTGGAACAGGATATAATTTTTCTTTTTGTGTTAAAGTATCAGCATCTTTTATTTGATCAGCATCATAAATTATTGCACCATTATCTGAAATAAGTTCAGCATGATTTTCTATTGATTCTTTATTTAACGCAATTAGTAAATTTATTTCATAAACTTGTGAAATAATTGGTTTATCTGAAACTCGCACATTTAAGTGATTGTGTCCACCTCTTATTAAAGAGGGATATTCAGCACTTGCAAATGCATAAAGTCCAGCTCTTTTAACTGTTTTTGCAAACATCATTAATCCTGCGTTAAGGATTCCGTCACCTGCAATTCCTGCAATTTTTAAATTTACATCATTAATTATTTTTTCCATTTAATCACTTTAAGGCAATTGACGAAGCGTTCATCGTCATATTTGGCAATAGTATAAATTGATTCTTCATATTTATAAACCTATCTGGAATGTGAAAAAAAAGAATTAACAAAAAAGTATTTAAATATAAAAATCAACTTTTTAGTTGACTTTTTTTCAACCAAGACTATATTAATACTCAAAAAAAGAAATTAATAAATCATAAAAAAAACTTCCACACAAGGATTTGAAAATATGATTACTGTTAGTGAAAATGCATTTTTAACAAAAGCTCGCGAAATAGAAAACTTTTCAATAATTCATGAAAAATTACTTTTAGCCCTAATTCATGAAAAAAAATATTATACTAAAGAAGAACTTCTTTGTTTTACAAAACAAAATCCAAAAAAATTAGATGACATTTTAGACGAATTACAACAAACTGGAGTAATTACTGTTGAAGGTTGGCTTGTTAAAATAAAAGAAATAGAAAAATTTAATTTAGAGCTTTGTCAAGAATCAATTAACTTATAATTACTCAACAATTAAAGCTGGTTTTGTAGGTAAAGCATTTTTTGCTTTCGCTTCTTTAGAGTTTTCAGCAGATTCGATTTCAATTATTCCAAACTCTTTTTCTAAATTTGGTTTTATTTGATTGAAAACTTCTTCTTCATCAAATCTTTTAATTGTTAATAATTCTTGTCTAGAATTTAGAGCTTTTAAAAAAGATTGCATTTCACTACCATGTTTTTTCATTTCTTCTTCTTGCATCAAATTTTTCATAGTAATAGCAAAATCAAACCTCTCCTTGTTAATTATTTGAGCAAGTTCTAAGGCTTTCCACTTCCACTGTGGCGCAACAATAATTTTTACTTTTGAAATTTTTTCTAACTTTGCAAGTTCTTTAACTGTTAAAATATCTTGTCTTAAAAAATCAATTATCTCTTCTCTTTTTTCAAGTTGCTCGTCAATCAAACCCTCATCTGCTTTTGGCCAAGGCGAATTACTAATAAATTTTTCATTTCCCAATTTTTTCCAAAGCTCTTCAGTAATATGTGGACAAAATGGATTCATTAGTTTTAAGAAACTCTCAAGAGTACTTTTTGAAACTTCAGTTTTTTCCATATTCTCAAATAATTTTCTTAATTTTATTATTGAAATATTATATTCAAAATTATCAATTTCTTTTGTAACTTCTTTTATTGTTTTATTCAATTTTGAAAGAATTTGAGGAGAATCTTTTTTTATTTTAACATTATTAAAATAATCAAACACTTTTGTAATAAATTTTAAACTTCCTTGAATTCCTTTTTCACTCCAATCTCTCCCTTTATCAGGAGCTGCAATTGAAAGTAAAAATAATCTTGCAGTATCTATCCCATATTTTTCAGATATTACTTCAGGCAAAATAACATTATTCTTACTTTTAGACATTTTTATTCCACCTTCACCATTTAGCATTCCTTGGTGAAATAATTTAAACGCAGGTTCTCTAAAATTAATTAATCCTAAATCTGCTAAAAATTTTGTATAAAATCTAATGTAAATTAAGTGCATACAAATGTGTTCTGAACCACCAATATACTGATCAATTGGACACCAATAATCTACTTTACTTTTATCAAATATCAATTCATTATTTTTTGGATCAGCATATCTTAAAAAATACCAACTTGAATTTACAAAAGTATCCATCGTGTCAGTTTCTCTTCTTGCTACTCCACCACATTTTGGACAAGTTGTTTTTATCCAATTCTCATTTGTTTCTAAGGGATTTCCTTCGCCAAATTTAACTTCCCTAGGTAATTTAACCGGCAAATCTTTTTCTTCAACTGGCACTGCACCACATTTTTCACAATGAATTATAGGAATTGGTGTTCCCCAATATCTTTGTCTGCTTACACCCCAATCTCTTAATTTAAAATTAACAACTTTTTTTCCTTTTTTTTCTTTAATTAAATAATCAGTAATCTTTTCTATTGCATCTTTATTATTTAGCCCATTAAATTCGTTAGAATTAATTAATTTCCCTTCACTTGTAAAAGCCCTAGTGTCAGTTATTTTTCCTTCAATTACTTGTTTAATTTTTATGCCATATTTTTTTGCAAACTCAAAATCTCTTTGGTCATGTGCTGGCACTGCCATTACCATTCCTGCACCATAATCTGCAACTACAAAATTTCCTGCATAAACTGGAATTTTTTCTCCATTTACTGGATTAATCGCATATGCTCCAGTAAAAACTCCTTCTTTTTCCATTGACTCAAGTTCTTTTTCACTAACACTTCCAATTTTTTCTAAAAACTTTTCTACTTCTTCTTTTTGTTCTTTTGTAACTAAATCAAATAATTTTTTGTGTTGTGCGCTAACAACCATAAAAGTTACTCCAAAAATTGTATCTGGACGAGTAGTAAAAATTGGCCAATTAGTTTCATTAATTTCAAAATTTATTTCTGTACCATGGCTTTTTCCAATCCAATTTTTTTGCATTGCACGAGTTTTGTTTGGCCAACCTTGCATTGAATCTAGGGATTCATATAATTCATCAGCATAATCAGTAATTTTGAAAAACCATTGTTTTAGATGTTTTAGTTTAACTTTAGTTTCTTCGTGTCTCCAACAATAACCATTTTGAACTTGCTCATTTGCTAAAACTGTATTACATTCAGGACACCAATTTACTGCACTCTCTTTTTGATAAGCTAAGCCACGTTCAAACATTTTTAAAAAAATCCATTGATCCCATTTGTAATAACTTGCATCAGCAGTGTTAACCATTCTAGACCAATCATAAGCTAACCCAAGTTCGGTTTGTTGTTTTATATAATGTTTAATTGAAGCATTTGTATAATCCTCAGGATGTTCACCAGCTTTTATTGCAGCGTTTTCTGCAGGCAATCCTAAAGCATCATACCCCATTGGTTGGAGAACATTAAAACCTTGCATTATTTTAAATCTAGAAAAAACATCTCCAATTACAAAATTTAGAGCGTGTCCCATATGAAGTCCTGAACCACTAGGATAGGGAAACATTGACAAAACATAAAATTTTTCTTTTTTTGAGTCTTCTTTTACTTCAAATAATTTAGCTTCTTTCCATTCTTTTTGCCAATTTTGTTCAATTTCCTTAAAATTAATAATTTCTGACTCAACCATATACTAAAAAAAAGCAAAAAAAGGGTTTTAAATGTGGCGATTTGAGGGTTGGAAAAGTGTGGTTGGGTTAAAATAAATACTCTTTTCTTATATTATCTGCAACAAACGAATCTTGAACCACAATAACTTTAATTTTAGTTTTTATCTTTTGCATATTTTTTAAATGATTAATTAAATCAAAATCTTCTAGTTTTTTTGGAGACCTATTTTGTTTTTTCCATATTCTTCTAAAATTTGATTCATACCAAATATATGCTACAAAATCTCCAATTACTGCAATATCTAATAAATCTGTTGCAGGCGTATTTTTTTTAATTACTTTTTTTATACCTAATTTTTTTAAAGCATCTCTAAAAAAAATATCTAAAACATTAAGTTCATTAACA
>CAZBHA010000017.1:0-4639 GCA_964491675.1 uncultured archaeon | reverse complement strand
AATAAGCTTTTTTTAATTTATTACTAATATCTTCAGTAATTCCAATTATAGAATATGGAAAATACCATAAATTAATACTTGGTTTATTTAATGGATTTGGAAAATACATAAAATTGCTGATTAAAAAATTAGCCAACTCTAAAATCCCATTAAATTGAAATTCTGAATAGTCTTGTATTTTATTTTTTAATAAAAAATCTTTTTGTTCAATGTTTTTAACTTCTGATTTTATTTTATTTAACCAATCTAATGAAAGCGAATAATTAAAATTAGTTTTAATTAAAACTTTTGAATCAACTAATTCTAAAATTAATTTATATACTGCTTGATATGAAATAGGCTTAGTGCAAGTTCTGTTAATTTTATTATAAATTTCCTTTGCAGTCAAACTATCCAAATCGCATAAAATTCGAATAATTTGTTCTTTTGTATTAGAAAACCCTAAAAACATAAATAAATAGTATTAGAAAAAAATAAATATATATAATATTTAAAAAATCAGCTAAATTTAAAAACAAAAGTTACTTTTAATATTTAGTGAAAAAATGAATTGTTTAGGAATTGCTCGAAAAATTTCAATAGTTAGTGGGTATGGAGAAAGCAATGTCAGCAAATTAAACGCATTTGATAATGCTTTAATCGACGCAAATATACATGATCTTAACTTAATAAAAGTTTCTTCAATTTTAGCAAAAGATACTTCTATTGAAGAAAAATTTGAAATAGAAAAAGGTAGTTTTGCACCTTGTGTTTTAAGTATTAGTTATGGGACAGAAAATGAATTAATTTGTTCAGGAATTGGAGTTGGATTTAATAACCAAAATTATGGATATGTTATGGAATCACAAGGAACTAATAACCAAGAAGTATCTGATAAATTAAATGAAAAACTAACTGAAATGGCAAAAAATCGATCACAAGAAATTATAAATAAAAAAATTATAACAAAAGAACAAAAAGTTAACAAAACATATGGTTGTGTTATAACTGCAGTTATTTATTTATTTTAATGATCAAAAATTCGCTAAAAAGTTAAAATAATAAACTCCAAACTACTTATTTAATCACAATGGTGATAACTTGGTTTTTGAAGTTGGAATAGGAACAAGCCAAAATTGGGATCCTGAAAAAGCAGCTGAAGATGCAATTAATCAAGCATTATCAAGATTAACCAATCCCCCAACATTTGTAATGGTTTATAGCACAATTCATTATGAGAAAAATAAAGGATTTCAAAAAATTTCAAACAAAATTTTTAAAAACATAACCAAAAAAACTCCTTTACTTGGGGGAACTGTTGCAGGATTTATAAATAATTCAGGAAGTTACTCGCGAGGATTAACTATTTTAGCTTGCTATAGCGACGAAATAAAAATTAAAACTAGCATAGGAAAAAATACAAAAGCATTTCCAAAAAAAGCAACAATAACTGCGTTAAATAAATTAAACCTAAAAAATGCATCTAATGAAATAATATTTTCAATAATTTCAGGTGGAAAAATTCCATTTATCCCATTTTTTAAACAAGGCAGAGTAGTTTCTTCAAAATTAATTGGAAAAATAGCAACTACCTTATTCCCATATTTTGGTTTTTTAAATAAGGGAGTTGCAAAAGAGGATGAAATTCTAAACACAATTATAACTAACTTTCCAGAAATAAACCTTTTTAGTATTTCCACTATGGATGACGATAAAATGGAAAAAAACTATCAATTTTACAATAATAAAATTGTAACTGATAGTATTTTGATGTTAAAAATAGAAAGTGAGTTAAAAATTAATTTAAATACTGAACATGGTTTATTTCCAAAAGGACAAGTACAAGTAACAAAAAAAGACAAAACTAATCAAATTATATATGAAATAAATAAAATCCCTGCACGATTAGAATTTTTAGAAATTATGGATTGGCCAAAAGAATTTTTAACTGAAAAAATTTATGACAAAGTATTTTTTTATCCCCTAGCATTTAAAAAAAATGACTTTTATTATCCATTCATTCCCGGATTATTTTTAGGCAATTCTATTATAGCCACATATCAAATTCCAACCAATGAAATTTATATAATGTCTTCCTCAGGAAAACAACTATTAAATTCAATTGAAAAAGCAACTTCAAATATATATCCAAAATTTGTTTTAATGTCAGAATGTGGATTAAGATTACAAGCATTAGGAAGACAAATATTTCAATCTAAAAAAATATTTGATTTGCAGTTTAAAAATACCCCCTACCTATCATTATTTGTTGGCGGAGAAGCCACATATTCTAAAAAAACAGGTTTAAAATATGGTAATTCAACATTTAATTTATGGAGTTTTGAAGTATGACAAGTATAATTGGATCAGGCTTAAGTGGATTGTGTGCAGCATATTTTAATAAAAATAAAAGTGAAATATTTGAAAAAAATAATTTTACTGGAGGACGAATTCAAAGCAAAGAATTTTCAAAAAACTTTGTTGAAGGCGGAGCACAATTTTACTCAAAAGAAGACCCTAACATTTACGGATTAATAAAAAAACTAAATTTAGAAAAAGAAGAAGTGATAGTCAGCCTAAGCAAATTTTATGCAAATAGAAATTCTGAATTTGTTTCAATAAATAACGGAACATCGACACAATTGTCAGATGAAGAAAAAGTTCAAATAAAATTGTTTTACAAAAAAATATTGGAAACATTGCCATTAGTCGAAACTTTTCCAGAAGAACTTATAAAAAAACCATTTGAAAAATGGTATTTAGAAAACATTGGAAAAGAATCTAAATGGATTATTGATGGGATGATGCAAGCAATAACATTTACTAGTCCAAAAAATCAATCAGCATTATATGGAATAATTGTTTGTGGGACTTTTTTTAGCGATTGTTATAGTTTAAATGGAGGGTTAAAAAAAATAAATGAAAAACTAATTAATATATCTAAACCAAAAATTAAGTTAAATCAAAAGATAGATTTTATAAATTTTAATGAAGATAAAGTAAAAACTATTTCAATAAATAAAAAGACCATGCCAATAAAAAATAATTTAATTTCAAGCATTCCTTCAATTGAATTATCAAAAATAATTGAAACATCTGAACTTTCTAAAAAATTAAAAAAAATAACATATAATGGTTGTGCAACATTAATTATAGAAACTGATAAAAAATTATTAAATAATGATTCTGGAATATTATATACAAATAAAAATGAAAAAATTTCAGTATTAATCGACGAATCTAATTATTATAATTTTAAAAATAAAAAAAATGTTCTTGGATTTTTATTCCCATACAAAAATAGACCTAATGAAAAAGAAATGATTACACTAGCATTAAAAAAAGTTAGTGAATTAACTAATATTAATTTTAAAATAAATAAAAAAGAAATTTATTATTGGGATTATGGATTGCCTGAATTTAATTATAAAACTTATAAACTTCAGCAAGAAATAAATGAAATTTCTAATAGTTATTCAAATTTTGCTATTTGTGGCGATTTTATGGGTTTGCCATCATTAGATGCATGTGTAGAATCTGCAAAAAATGCTGTTCAAAAAATAAATAAATCTAAAAAATAGCCTTTCTTAATAGTTTTAAAGATTTTACTGGTTTTCTTAAAATTGCCATAATTAAATATTTTATTTTATATTCATCTGAATCCACTAAATAATCCAAATGTTGTTTATCATGTAAATAATTTGCGGTTTCTACAATAAAATCAATATCATTATTTGTTAAATTGTCATAAATCTTTCTTAATAAGCTATTTTGGTTTTTATCCCCCAAAATATTTTTCATTTTTTTGTCATACTCTTTTAATGCATTTTCATCTAAACCATATTTTAAAATTGATCCAGCAAGCAAATATCCTGACCTAATTGCTGGATTAACCCCATATGCAAATACTGCACTCATTGTCCCAGCAGCATCTCCACA
The DNA here is from genome assembly GCA_964491675.1 of uncultured archaeon. GTDB lineage: Archaea > Iainarchaeota > Iainarchaeia > Iainarchaeales > JAAZKV01 > JABIDZ01. Next base: position 721 of record CAZBHA010000017.1, on the reverse strand, counting down.
AAATGCAATATTTTTAATTATTCTTTTTGAAAAATTAGTTATTTTTCTATGCCCTGCATTAAAATTTATTGTTTTTGCTCCCAAAATAATTCCATATAATTCAGGATTTTTTTCAATAAAATCATAAAAATATTTTTCTGCAGATTTTTTTGTTTTTGCTTTATTTACAACAACCATTGCAATCCCAACATCATTTGAAACTTTTCCAACAAAAAAATATCCCCCCGGCGCATAATATTGATCAAAAAATATCGCAGTTGTTTTGTTTTCCATTTTTAAACCAGACATTAATGTACCAAAACCAATTATTGAAGTTGAATTAGTTTCAACTATATCTAATTTTTTATGCAAAAATGAATCAATTCCTGTTGCAACAACAATTAATTTAGGTTTTATTAAAATTTCAATTTTATCTTTAGTAACTAAAACAGATTCATACTTATTGTTTTTAAAATTAAGATCTTTAATTTTTGAATTAAACCAGATATCAACACCATTAGATTTCATTGATAAAAAAATCGAATAATCAAGTGAATCTTTTGATTTACCCCTTAAGAAAAATAAATCTTTAACTTTAGAAACAAAAGTAAATTTATCATTTGGTGAATACCAAATTGATTTATTTGAATTTGTCAAAAAATCTAGTTTAAGTTCATTAATTATTTTTTCAATACCTTTACTTTCAGTAATATCTATTTTAGGAGTGTGGGTTATTCCTGGT
>CAZBHA010000016.1:1475-13527 GCA_964491675.1 uncultured archaeon | reverse complement strand
GAAAATTGATTTTATACACCCAGTGTTTATTAACAGATCTTGGAGATTTAAAAATTCCCTCAATTGATTATACTTCTAACTTAGGTTGTTGGAATACTTACAAAATTGTAAAAAATGAAGAGTTAGAATTGGAAAATGGAATAATTGAATTAAATTTTAAAATAAGAGAACCTTGTGGAGTTTGTGAAAAAACAATTTATATTAATATTAAAGATTCATTAGAGACAGTTTCAATTCCTGATTTTAACTTTGTTTTAATAATTTTAATAATAATAAGTATAATTTCAATTATTAAATTTGAAAAAAATAATTTTTTTAAATTAAAATCATCTTAGTCTTACTGAATCAAGTATTCTTATTGCTGTTGAAGTTATTCCAAACTTTTTTGCAATTGATTTTGATAAATCTACTGAACGTGTAGGGTCTCCGTGACCAACAATTATTCTTCGTGGTTTTGGTTTTAATGATCCAACATAATTCATTAATTGATTAAAGTCAGAGTGTCCACTAAATCCTTCGATATTTTCTACTCTTAAATTAATATCAAGTTTTTGTGTCCTTCCTCTTTCATCAGTTATTGGCATTGATTTTAATCCTTGTTGTATTTGTCTTCCAAGAGTATTTTCTGCTAAAAATCCAACAAATACTAACGTATTGTTAGGATTGTCTGCCATTTTTTTAAAATAATCTACTACTGGCCCACCTTGCATCATTCCACTTGTTGCAAGAATTATTGAACCTTTTTCTTTTACAATTTTATCCCTATTTTCTTTTGTTGCTTCTTGAAATATTGGCGAGTCAAATGGAGAATCATTTGTTAAAATTCTTCTTTCTAAACTCTTTCGTAAGTATTCAGGATACGCTGTGTGTATTGCACCAGCTTCTTTTACCATCCCATCAATATAAACTTTGTTTCCATCTATTAATCCATTTTTATAAAAGTTTTCAATAGTTAGAGCAACTTCTTGTCCTCTCCCAACTCCAAAAACAGGAATTAAAATACTTCCACCAAATTCATTTGTTTCTCTTATTATTCTTAATAATTGTTCTTCAGCTTCATCTTTTGAAGGTTGAATTGCGTCAGGCGAACCGTATGTACTTTCAATTAAAAGTGATTCTATTCTAGGATAGTGTATGTCTAAATTATCAAATAATCTTGTTGGCCCATTTTTTATGTCTGCAGAATAAACAAAATTATGCAACCCTTCACCTATATTAAAATGAATTGATGCTGAACCTAAAATGTGTGCTGCGTTATGAAATGTTATTCTCATATCAGGTGCAATATCAGTAACTTCTCGATATTCTCTTGGAATAACTCTTAGTATTGAATCTTTAACATCAGTTTCAGAAAATGGAACATCCTTATCATTTGCTTCATTTACTTTTATATAATCAAATTGAATTAATGCCATTAAGTCTCTTGTTGGTTCTGTTGAATAAATTGGACCTTTAAAACCAAGTCTTCCTAAATAAGGAATCATTACGCAGTGATCTGAGTGAGAGTGTGATAACACTATTGAATCAATATCACTTACTGGATATCCAAGTGCATCAATGTATGGATACGGATCAGTATTTGAAAAGTTAACTCCTGCATCAAGTAATACTTTTGTATTTTGTGTTTCAAGAAGTGAAGAACTTCTTCCAACTTCTCTAAATCCACCAAGCGCAGTTAAACGAACATATTTGTGAACATTATCAGATAATGGTGCATAAATTTGTTCTGCAGCATCAAGTAAAAACTTTTTTCTTTCGTCCGCGTGTTTGTGTAAATATTGTCTTATTCCACTTAAAGTTTTTGACTCAACATTTGGAGTTCGAATTATTTTTGGAGTCCAGCCAGTTTGCAAAACTATTTGTTTTGAAATGTCTCCACCTTTTCCAATTACAACTCCTTTTTTTACTGCTTCAATAACTACTTCGCAAAAAGGTTCGTTAAAATAAATATTTCGTACGTCAGCGTCAGCTGGAATTAAATCTTGAATTATTCTTTTTGATTGTTCTACTCCAAGTAACATTTTTTTATCTGTTCTAATATTTACTCTTTTTTTTAATTCGAATGCAATTTTTGAAACTAAGTTTTCTGTTGAAAAAAATGCTTGAGGATTTTTAGTGTATATTATTACTTCAGGCCCTTCCATTTCTACTTTTGAAATTTCACATTCCCTTGGAACTATTTGTTTTAGTTTTTCATTTATTTGTTTTAATATTGGTATATCTTGTGCCATAATTTTCACCTTAAATTTTTTATAATAAAAAAGACTAGTTTTAATTTTAACTAAAAGAAATTAGTTAAATTTTATTGTTTTTATTATTTTGTCTATTTCATTTCTGTCTATTTCTCTATAACCGTTTTTATCAATTACTGCAATTGTTACGCTTTCTCCGCCTGAATAAATATCCCTATTTGTTGCAGACTTTACTGCTTTTACAGCCAGTTCAATTGCTTTATTTTCACTCATATTTTTTTCATATTCTTTATCTAAAGTCGTCATTGCAAATGTTGTTCCACTTCCAGTAACTGCATAATTCTTTTTTTCAGTCATACACCCATAAGGAGTTAATTCAAATAGTTCTGGTTTTTTATTTACTCCGCCCAAAATTGGTTGGAAAATAAAAGGATAATATCTATTTCCGTTTAAAACATTTGATAATAATGAAGCAACTGCGCCAGGAGTAATTCTTGTTTCTCTTTCAATTTCATATAAATTTGCTTGAGCTTTTAAAAATCGTATAATTGCTAAAGAATCTCCAACAGTTCCGGCAGTAGTAACTGCAACATATTTTGTTATTGGATAAACTTTTTGAGCATCTTTTTCTGCAATATGTCCTAGTGTTGCGCGTTGATCTGCTCCAAGCACAACCCCTTCATTAAAAATTATTCCAACAGTTGTTGTTCCAGTTTTTAATCTTTCAGCAGTTGAATTTTGTTCAACTGGGCCAAAATTAGAGTTAAGAGTTGTTCTTTCACTTATCAAGCTTATTGGTAATCCTTCGACTTCCCTAAAGTAATTCATAAAAATTCCTAATAATTAGTTATTATATATCTTTTTACAACAAACCTTTAAAAAGCTATTTTTTGTGAAAAAAAGAACTTATTTTGCACTCGTTTTACTTACTTTTTATCAATTTTTAGAGCAATTGTTATTATACTAATAATTAGAATTATTAAAATTAAATTAAAATCAGGAATTGAAACAGTTTGTTCAGATTCATTTCTAATATTTAAGTAAATTGATTTTTTGCAAACCTCACAAGGAGTTGGAATTTTTAAAATTAATTCTATAACTCCTGCTTCTAATTCAACACCTTCAATTTTAAAAAAATCTTTATCAACATCGCAACTAACTAATTGAGAAAATTCTAAACTAGGTATACTAAATTCACCATCAATGCCAATTAAACATTGAGTACTAATTTCTAGTTCACCATTTTTATATTCCCCATCAAAATAAGTTATTGAATTAAAAATATTATTTTCTATTTCGCCAAAATCTTCACTTTCACTTAATCTTCTTGCAACACAATTTTGTGAACTTTGTTCTTCAAAAATACATTGCCAACTAACACTTTGCCCAATCTCAGGAAAATCTGGCTCACTAGTTGTTTCACCCTTTGAACAATATTCACTTTCATTTGGCCAACTTTCTATTAAATAAGAATAAATTCTCGCCCTATCCCCACAATCCCCCCCTGAAACAGGATCTGAGATAATTGGATCATCAGGATCACCACTTTCAGGCGGAGTACAATTCATTGTCCCAATTCGTGGGATATTATTAGCAATATATGTTTGTTGATTAACAAAATAATTACAAGTAGTTTGACGATACAATGGTTCTCCGGTGGTTGCATCAACTTGTAAGCTAATTGGCTCACAACAAGTAACTCTCACCACCCCACCATCATATAACGCACATGCACAACCCCTTCCTGCTTCAGGATGCTGTCCAGGAATAGGACAATTACTTATTGGATAATAATTTGGACAAAATCTTTCTGAAATACTAATTGGTCTAGTCTGAAAATTGTAATAAGTAGTTTCTGAAAATACTAAATTTAAAAAAATTGTTAAAAAAATAAAAACTAAAACAATTTTATTCAATTTAAAACTCATTAAAGAATAACTCAAATTGAGTATAAAAAAGTTGGTTTTTTTATTATTTAATTTTATTTAGCTTCTTCTTTTTTAACAACTTTTTTTTCTTCAATTTCTTTTTTTGAAATTTTTTCTTTTGAAATTACAAATTCTATTTTTGCACCTAACTCAGTAGCTAGTTTTGCAATTGTTGAATTTATTTTTTCTAGACCCTTTGCAGTATCAGAAGGAATTGTTATGTATAAACAATCGTTTTTGTATTCCTTATTTACATTTGGCACTTTAGAATAATATTTTTCAAATATTTTGTTTGCAATTTCGCGTTTATCAGTAATTTCTTTTTCAACGCTAACAGTGTATTCAATATCTCTTCCTGCAAGAGGGTGATTAAAATCAACTCTTACTCTTCCACCACTAACACTTTGTACTTTTCCTAGCATTTGTCCAACATTAATTATAAGTCCATTAACTGGATTTATTTTTTGATCAATAAATACTTTTATTGGTAAAACTCTTACAAAATCACTTTTTCTTTCTCCAAAAGCATCTTTTGGCCCTAATTTAACTATCTTTTCTTCACCTTTTTTCATTGTGAATAAAACTGCCTCAACCTTATCTAAAAGTTCTTTTTCTCCAGTTATAATAGTCATTGCACGATATTCTTTTTCTTTATTAAAAATATTATTTTCTTTTGCAACATTTTCTATAGTAGTATCAAATATTTCGTTATTTAAGAGTTCTTTTCCTGTGAAATTTACTTCCAACATCTTTTTTTCTTTAGTCAATTTATTCACCTTTTAATAAAAAAAATGCCCCTAGATTATCTTTTAAATATGTGTTTTTTTATAAAAATTACTAAACAAAAAACACCTTTTATAATTGTTTCTTAAATTATTCAATTAAACAGAAGTGAAAATAATGGTTAGCGACACTACAAAAAAATGGATTGGAATTTTTATAATTGTTGCAATGGCAGGAAGTTTAATTGCGGGCGGATTAATTTATATGGATCCCGACCAAGATTTATTTGCACCGCCAATAGATAATCAATTAGAATCAACCCCGTCAACTTTTACGTATAAAATTAATTTTGATACAACTGTTTTAAGCGAATTAAATAGTATTAGAATAGCTGTTCAAACTGATTCAATAAATATTAATGAAATTAATTTAGCAATTAGAGAACTTGATTCAGTAAGTAGAATAACTCAATCACAATTTGTAAAATATGAAGAGGGACAATATTATTTTGCAGAAATTGATTTGAAAAGAAACACAAACATTAATGAAACATTTAATCAAATAAAAAATTTATCATACTTTAACGGTTTTAGTGAAGCAATGAAAAGAGTTACTATTTCGGTACCAGAAACTACAACAATAGTTAATTCAGACATTAATATAGACAGACAATATACTTTTGAATATGAAACTAGTGTAGCACTAGTAAACTTAACAACAATGCCAAATGATCAAATAAAGGTTAGTGGAGAAATAAGTTTACAAGCAAATAATATTGTAAGCCTAGAATTAAGCGAAGTAGAAAATGTTTCAAACAAACCAGTAAATTATACTATTACAAAATCTTTACCAATTGTAGAACTAGGAGAAGATTTAATTTTTGATGGAATAATGAGCAAAGATATTGATCAAAATTTTTATACTGATTCATTAAAAGAAATTGATGCTACAGCACAACTTTATTTTTTTGAAATTGGAGAAAACTTAAACTTATTTGGACAATCAAAAGTAGAAAACTTTTCACAAATAAAGGATTTATTTAATAGTGCACAAAATTTTAATTTAACCCAAAGCGCAAAATTTAATTTAAGCGAAATTTATATTAGCGAATTAGATCAAAACTTTATTTTGGAACAAGATTTTTTTAACACTAGTATTAATGTTGGTAGTATAGTAAACGATGAAGTTAATTTAGAAATAACTATTGGTGTTAGTAAATCAAGTGTAAGCGTAGTTGGAGCAAATCAAATAAATTAGTTTTAATTTAAACTAACTTATTGTTCATCTTTTAATTTTAATATTGTGCTTGCAATATCGCCGTCATTTTCTTCTAAAGCACTTTTTGCAACTTTTTGGGTCACACCAGTTTGTTCTACAACCATATTAATATCATCTTGAGATATTTCGCTTTCTACAGTAGGATTGCCTATAATTGTATAAGTTTTTTGTCCTTGCATTTCCATCAACTGAACACTTGGATTTTTAAAAACAAGTTTTTTCCCTTCTGTTTCAATAATAACTTTACTCGCATTAATTTCTTCATTTTTAATGCCCATTTGCTTCATCATTCTACCCATATTTCTTGGATTCATCCCACCTGGAAACATAATATCACCTAAAATAAATTTAAAACAAAACAATTAAATATCAATATAATTTTAAGTATTATATGAAAAAAAGAAAAAGTGTTTTTTTAGTTTCAAGAAGTAAACGAGTAAATTTTAACACAGTTACATTAAGTGGACAAAAAAGAGCCACTAAAAAATATAATGAATTATATGAAAGAGATAATTCTGACTTTAAAGCAACTCAAGCATTAAATAAAAGATTAAAACTTTTAAAAACTAACACTGGAAAATCTAAATACTTAAAAACAATTGTTGAAGAATCTGAAAAAAGAAGTGGTCCAATACGAAATATTTCTAGAAAAATTGGAACTAAACTAGAAAAAAAGCCGCAAAGAAAAAGAAGTATTTCTTTAATTGCACATTTAGGTTCAGAAGTTGCACGAAAATTTGAAGGACAAAAACCCGCATTAGTTTCAAGAGCTGTGGATAAACATGCACGATGGGCATTAAGCAATTTACCAACTAAAACTACAAAAACAAGATTAAAAATAATAAAGCCAAAAAAAAGAACAACTCAACAGAAACTTAATCAAAGATATTTTTCAAGATTATTCAGTTCAGAAAAATATTCTAATTTAGGTGCACAAGAAAAAATAAACTTGTTAAATAATTTATTACAAAAAGAAAGGTTGCCAACAACTGAACAATTAATAAAAAAAGAAATAAATAAACAAAAAAATATTATTTTAAAAAATACTGCTAGTAAAACAAAACTTAATACTAATAAAATTGCAGATTTGATACGTTTAGCAAATAATGAAAAAAATCCATTTTTAAGAAAAAAACTAATTTTAAAAACAAAAAATATTCTTAAAAAACAAAACTTTCCAGTGCCTGTTGAACTTGATTACATTTTAAAATATCCAAATTTAACAAAATTTGAATTAGAGCGCGTAAAAGAATTTGAAATTGCAAAAAACAAAGGAGATTATATCTCTGCAGCAAAATCTTTAAAAGGAGTTAAATTTAAAGTAGATGAAGCATACAAATATGCAAAAGATTTAAGAAAAAATAGCCCAGTTAAAGCAGGATTATTTTTCATAGAACTTGGATTTGAAATTGAAGCTGAAAGAATTGCGATGAATTTAGAAAGAAAAGGCGATAAAAGATCAATAATTTCAGCAATGAATTTAAGAAAACGATTAAACTAATTTAAAAAATACTATTTAGGCAAGTTTTTTAAGCTAAAAACACCTCTTTATTTTATGGTTAATGTAGTTAGTAACATTGAAAAGTTTGATGAAAAATTTCCAAACACTCCAAAAACAGGAAATCGTAGAGACGCTTTGATTCAATATTTAAAAATTGGCGGAGTAGTTAAGGTTTATGAAAGCGAAAAAGAATGGCCAAAAATTACTTACCCAAATTATTTTGTTCTTGATAAAAAATTAAAAGAATTAAAACAAAAAAGAGAAATATTTGAAAAAAATTTAAACGAATGGAACAAAAAATATAACGCCGCATCAAAATATCACTCCACTAATCAATTAAAAAAATTAAAAGAACCTTTGTACTGGAAACATATGGCGAAAATGACTCTTGATAAAGATTATAGAAAAGATGCTGAACAAGTAAAACTTCCTGCACATTTAGTTGGTGATGATAAATGGAAACCAATGGTGAAAATGTTTGTTAATGATCTTGATTATCGAAAACAATTAAGTGAAACTGTTAGAACTTCTATAGTTTATAAAAAAGATAAAAAGGTTGCAAAGTATGCTGATGAATTAAAAGATTTTAGAATGAATACAAGCAAAAAACAAATGGATGAACTTGAAAAAAAACTTAGTGAAATTAAAATAACTGAAAATGCATTAAAAGAAATTCAAAAATGGGTTAAAGAATAAATTATTTTTTATAAAAAAAATAAAATTAATTTTAATAAAAAAAGCTTACTTTAATAATAAAACTTATTTTAATAAAAAAATATAATTAATAAAAAAAATTTAAATTCAAACTAAAAAGAAAACTTAATTTTAAATCACAAAAACTTAAACTAATTTTAAAAAAATATAAAAGTATTAATAAAAAAATACAAAAATGCTTTGAAAAAATAAAAATAATTTTCAACCGGCACAGACGTCTCATTGTGTTTATAAAGAAAAAAATAAACAACATATTCAGTTTGATTGGTAGGCTCTTTATTGAGCCTCCCTTAAATCAAAAGAGAGGTTGATTGTATGATAGAAAGTAGATTGATGAGATTTGTAAGTGGAAATCCAAGAAAAATAGATTTCTCTTATGTGAGGTTGTAAGAATTAAATTGTCATTTTCAAAAAAGAGGTGAAAACATGGATTATTATTTAGAAAATATTTTAAAGGAAAGATGGCTTATGGGTGAAAAAGAACCAACCATACAGCAACGTTTGTATTTATTTGTAAAAAGCGGAACATTCAGCCCACTTGCAAATTAAAAAATAAAATTTAAAGGAGTTGAGAAAATGGAACCAGTTAAAAAAATAAAAATTGGAGGAGTTGAAATAGCAGTTTGGGAAAACACCAGTGAAAAAGGAAATAAATTCTATTCAACAACAATGGAGAGAAATTACAAAGTTGGAGATGAATGGAAAAAAACCAATTCATTAAGAGAAAGTGATTTGCCCAAAGCTGCAATTGGACTTCAAAAAGCATTTGAGTTCATCACATTAAAAGAATAATTTTATAGGAGGAGTTAATTATGCCAACATTTAAAATAAATATAACCCCAGAAAATGAAAAAAAATTAAAAGAAATTGCAAGAACCACTTATGGGGATGATAGTGATTTTAGCATTTCAATTTTACTTAACAGATATTTAAATGGTTTGAATTAATTTTCAAACCTTTTAATTTTTAATTACATTTAGTTGAAATTTTTGTGATAACATGACTTCTATTGTTTATATGGTTGCAGGAATGTCCTCTAGATTTGAAGGAAAAATAAAACAATTTGCAATTGTTGGGCCAAATAATGAAACTTTAATTGAAGTTTCAATAAAACAAGCAAAAAAAGTAGGATTTAATAAAATTATTTTTATTGTTGGAGAAAAAACAAAAAACCCTTTTAAAGAAAAATTTGAAGAAAACTTTTTAGAACTCCCAGTTTTTTATGCAGAACAAAAATTTGACAAAAACACTAGAAATAAACCTTGGGGAACAACTGACGCAATAGTAACTGCAAAAAATTTAATAAAAGAGGATTTTGTTATTTGCAATGGCGATGATTTGTATGGAGAGGACGCACTAAAACTTGCAAGAGAATTTTTAGAAAATCAAAAAGAAGAAAATGTTGCAAAAGGATGTGCAATAGGGTATAATTTAGAAAAAGTATTACCAGAAAATGGAAAAACTAATAGGGGAATTTTTGAAGTTGATAAAGAAAATAATATTTTGAGCATTATAGAAATTTTTGATATTGAAAAAAATAAACTTAATGAAAAAAATTTAAACAAAAACACATTAATTAGTATGAATCTTTTTGGTCTAACAAAAAACACTTTAGATTTGCTAGAAAAAAATTTAATTGAATTTAAAAAAATAAATAAAAATAATAAAAATATTGAATGTCTTTTACCTGAAGAACTTGCAAAATTAATTAAAGAAAATAAATTAAATTTAAAATTAATCCCAACAAATGATAGTTGGTACGGAGTAACAAACCCCCAAGATGAAGAAATTATTAAAGAAAAATTAAAAAATTATAAAATTTAATCAATAACTTTTATGGATATTACAAAAAAATTATTAATTGCAAATAAATTTGATTCATTTAATGAAGTTCAAAAAGAATGCCTCGATAAACTTAATTCTAGTTTAGTTGTTAGTGCGCCAACAGCAAGTGGAAAAACAATTATTGCAGAACTTTTTTTATTAGACCAAATAATTAATCACAAAAAAAAAGTTATTTACACTTGCCCCCTAAGGGCTCTTGCAAGCGAACATTATAAAGATTTTAAAAATAAATATAAAGATATTAAATTTGCAGTTTCAACAGGAGATTTTGATTCAAATAGTTCTTATTTAAAAAAATTTGATTGTATTTTTACTACTTATGAAAAATTAGCTTCACTAATACGACATAAAGCTGAGTGGCTTTGTGATGTTGGTTGTTTAATAGTTGATGAAATACACGAACTTGATAGTGATAGGGGCCCGGTTTTAGAAATTGCGATAACTCAAAGCAGAATTAATAATCCAAAAATAAAAATTCTTGGTTTAAGTGCAACTATTCCAAATGCAAAAGAACTTGCTAGTTGGCTTGATGCAGAATTAGTCCAGAGCAGTTGGAGACCAACCAAATTAAAAGAAGGAGTTTGTTTTGAAAACGAAATTGAATTTATGGATGGTGAAATAAAACAATCAAATTTAGAAAAAGAAATTGATTGTTTTTTAAGTGAAAATAAACAAATTTTAATGTTTTTAAATTCTAGAAAAAGAGCTGAAAGCCATGCTTTAAAAATAAAAAATAAAACAAAAAATAAGATAGATCAAAATCAAAAAAAATATTTAGACGAGTTAAGTGAAAAAATACTTTCTGTTTTAGAAACCCCAACTACTCAGTGCCATTTACTTGCAGAATGCATAAAAGATGGTAGTGCATTTCATCACGCAGGACTATTGCCAAAACAAAGAGAAATAGTAGAAGAAAATTTTAAATTAGGAAAAATTCACATAATTTGTGCAACACCCACTCTTGCAGCAGGAATTAATATTCCAGCAGATCTTGTAGTAATACCTTCACTTTATAGGTATTCTAAAAATGGAATGGATTTAATTTCAGTTAGAGAATATAAACAACAAGCTGGAAGAAGTGGAAGACCAAAATTTTCTAGTGAAGGAAAAAGCATTGTCTTAGCTAATACAATAAATCAAAAAGAAATTTATATTGAAAAATATTTGAAAGGGCTTCTTGAACCAATTAATTCTAAACTTGCAATAGGACAAATTCTAAGAACCCAAACTTTAGGTCTAATTTCAACAAACAATATTTATGATGATAAAAGTATTTTAGAATTTTTTAAAAAAACGCTTTATGCAAAACAATTTGGTTCAATTATAGAAATTTATGAAAATGTTTCAAAAATAATTGAAGAATTAATTGAAATGGGTTTTGTAGAAAAACAAAATAATTTTTTTAAATGCACAACAATAGGAAAAAGAGTTAGTGATTTATTTTTAGATCCAAAAAGTGCTTTTGATTTAATTTGCGCCTTAAATTCTAAAAAAGATTTTAATGAAATGTCTTATCTTTTTATGTGGAGCAAAATGAATGAATTTTATCCAAAAATTAGTTTACCTAAAAAAATAAGCAGAGAAATTTTTAATGAATTTAATTCACATTTAAGATATTTGCCATATAGTGAGGAAAAATTATTTTTTGAAAATGATTCAGTTGAAACTTATTTTAATGCACTTATTTTAAAAGAGTGGATTAATGAAAAAAAAGAACAAGAACTATTTGATAATTTTGGATTACTTCCTGGTTCCCTTTTTAGTAAAATTCAAATAATTGATTGGCTCTCATATGCAACAATAGAACTTGCAAAAGTACTAAACCAAACTATACACATCACCCAATCAAAAAAAATTGCACTACGTGTAAA
>CAZBHA010000016.1:0-1465 GCA_964491675.1 uncultured archaeon | reverse complement strand
CTATTAAGTTTAGTTGAACTAAAAGGAATTGGAAGAGTTCGTGCAAGAAAATTATTTAAAGTTGGAATAAAAAAACCAACTGATATTAAAAAAAATATTTTTGTAGTTCAAAAAATACTTGGTGAAAAAATTACTGCCCAATTAAAAAAACAACTTAAAATAAATTAGTTTTCACACAAAAATAAATTATATTAAATAAAAAGATTTATTAAGTTTAAATGCGCACATTTATAGAGTACTTGGGATTAGAATGGACGCACTAAATAAACTATCTGAAGGTATGAAAAATTTTTACTATTTCTTTGAAGATAAATGGTATGATTTGCTTGATAAAATTGATTCAAAAGTACCTATTTATCCAGTAGTTGACAAAATAGATGCAGTAATTCCTAGTTTTATCCTATTTCTTCTAACAATACTTTTTATGATAATTTTAGTAGGTTATTTTATACAATTTAGTAGCCCAATCGAAGTTACTTTTACAACTCTTGATTCAATTACTCAAAGTGCAGTAGGTGCAGTTAATATAAAAACTGTTATTTTATCCCAAGCAGAAGAAGGAATAACAAATAGTAAAGGAAAATTCAGTGTTAATGTAGTTGATTCTTCAAAAAATATTTATGCAATTATTGGAGAAATGCTTTTTGGAAAAAGTGAAGCTGATTTAAAAATAGAAGTTGTTGCAAGAAAAGATGGATATAACGAATTTAATGATATTTTTTACGAAGGGCGAGAACACAAATTATTATTATCACCAGTTTCTGAAGAAAATACTAATTCCTATAAAGGAATAACCAAAGTTAGAATTGTTGATATTTCTACAAATTTAGTAATTCAAGATCCAACAAACCAAGCGTATATTAAATTTAGTTGCAATAACCAAAATATTGCAAGCAGAATAGTAACCAGTTCAAATGGAATTTTTGATTTAATAGAACCTAATTGTCAGTTTAAAATTGAAGAAGCATTTTCTCCAAATTATGTTAAAAATGTAAGCCCAAAAATTTTGCCAGAAGGAATTGAATTACACTCAATAAGTTTAAACAAACAAAATAATACTGGAACTGCAAAAATTTGGGTTTTTGCAGATAATAACAAAAGTAAACCAGTTAGCGGAGTTGAAGTACTTATTGGAGAAAAATATACTAGTTTGACAAATAATAGTGGATTTGCTACAATTTCAAACATTGAACCTGATGAGTATGTTTTAACTGCTGCAAAAAAAGGATTTCATGCAATTACTGATGAAGCTAATATAAAAATAAATATTAAAGCAGGGCAAACAAGTGAAAGCGAAATTTATATGCTTTCTGTTGATCCCAAACTTATTAGACAAGTTAATTTAAAAATAATTGAAAATGTCGATGGTAATGTTGTACCAAATGCAAAAGTTACTTTAAGAGGGTTAAGTGCTACTGGATTTGCAAACAGTTTTAAAAATTCATCAAATACTGATTCAAATGGA